>JADJJZ010000006.1:900000-1147475 GCA_016706255.1 Bacteroidota bacterium
GTTATTTACCTGACGCCTGATGGTGCAACCTTTAATCAGAAAATGGCGAATCAGTTATCGATGAAAAACAATATCATTCTGCTTTGCGGTCATTATAAGGGGGTAGATGAACGTGTGCGTGAACACCTCATTACCCGCGAAATTTCCATTGGCGATTATGTGTTGAGCGGAGGTGAATTAGCCGCAGCAGTAATGGTTGATGCCCTTGGCAGATTATTGCCGGGTGTTTTGAACGATGAAACTTCGGCTCTTTTTGACAGTTTTCAGGACGATTTGCTGGCACCGCCTGTATACACCAGACCGGCATCATTTAACGGCTGGGAGGTTCCTGAGGTGCTTTTAAGCGGTCACAATGCCAAAATTGAGGATTGGCGGCATGAAAAAGCCCTCGAAAAAACCCGGGAACGCCGCCCCGATTTGCTACATGAAAACTAATGCAGAAAGTTGGTAATACCACGAAATCGACTTATCTTTGCAGTCCACTTTAAAAAAATAAGGTTATGGACTTTATAAAATCGCTCGAATTAGACCTCATTGCCGGAAAAGAAATTCCGCAATTTAAAGCAGGTGATACCGTTACAGTAAATTACAAAATCATCGAAGGTGATAAATCGAGGATACAGGCGTTCAAAGGCGATGTATTACAACGTAAAGGTCAGGGTAGAACCCAAACTTTTACCGTTCGTAAAATTTCTAACGGCGTTGGCGTAGAAAGAATTTTCCCTTTATTTTCACCAAATATCGAAAGTATTGAAGTGAACAAAATCGGTAAAGTTAGAAGAGCTAAAATTTTCTACTTACGTGGTTTAAAAGGAAAATCTGCAAGAATTAAAGAAGCAAAATCTGCAGTTACTCAATAAGATAATCTGTCGTGATTATATGTATATCAGAAGTCCCGGTTCGAAAGAACTGGGATTTTTTCATGTACCGAAATCAATAAATTCCACTCAGGTCTTTTATGCCTAAAATTCTGCTGCTGATAAATCCTTCACCGTAGGCAAATTGCGCAGAGCGGCCCATTTCGCGGGAACGTGCTTCAATACCATCAAAAAAGTTTTTAGAGGCAATATACGTTGCAGGCTCATTGCTGTTGGGGTCAAAAAATTGCGATTTATGTGCTTTGATACTTTCCATCCGTGTTTCCCAAAACGGTGTAATATCTATAATAATATCAGGCGTTAACCAACGGTCCTGAATGTATTTTAAAACTACACGCGGACGCCATGCTTTTTGTGCCACGCCATCAATTGTTGTTTCAATTTTAATGAGTCCCGATAAAAACGCAGCTTCTTCTACCAGCTTACTTGCTTTGCCATGGTCGGGGTGACGATCCTCAGGTGCATTACAAAAAATGATATCTGGTTGATATTTGCGAATCATGGTAACAATCTGCATAATCGAAGCTGTATTGTGTTCAAACAAGCCATCTGCAAGTCCTAAGTTTTCGCGAATGGAGCAGCCTAAAATTTCGCGTGCAGCTTCGGCTTCAGCAGCACGAATGGCAACAGTGCCACGCGAACCCATTTCGCCGCGGGTGAGGTCAATAATACCTGCCGTTTTTCCGGTTGTGGTATATGATAAAATAGCACCGCTGCAACTCAATTCCACATCGTCGGGATGAGCGCCAAAGGCAAGCATGTCTAACTTCATGCCGCAAAAATAAGTTTAATTATGCGATTACGGGAATAGCGGCAACAGGCTTTTCGGCAAGTGCTTTTTCAATTGCACGGATAATTTTTTTGTTGTCCGGTTTTCTATAGGTCCAGAAGTAATCAATTACTTTTCCGTCGCGACCAATTAAATATTTATAGAAATTCCATTTTGGGGTAGAAGCTATTTTGCCATTTTTTTTCTCATCAGCAAAAAAAGTAAATACCGGATGTGCATGTTCTCCGCGCACCGGCGTTTTTTGCAACATCGGAAAAGTTACACCGTAATTAATGCTACAATATTCTGAAATATTTTCACCTTCCAGTGGTTCCTGTGCAAACTGATCGGAAGGAACACCTAAAATAAGTAGACCACTTTCTTTATATTTTAGATATAATGCTTCTAACGTTTCTAATTGTGGTGTATGACCACATTTAGTTGCAGTATTAACAATTAAAACTACTTTCCCACTTAATTCTGGTGTAGTAATTTCTTTACCTGAAGTAGTAATAAATTTGAATTGATATATTGTATTGTCCACTATTATTGAATTATATCTATTCAAACAAAATTGTAGAATAAAAGTTTATAAAAAATAATTGCTCTCAAATTCAGCATTAATAAATTAATCGCATTAATCAATTCCTTTTTCGGTCAGATAACGTTCTGCGTCTAAAGCAGCCATACAGCCTGATCCTGCAGCTGTAATCGCCTGACGATAATGACGGTCTTGAACATCGCCCGCAGCAAAAACACCAGGAATATTTGTTTTTGCAGAACCACTTTTTGTAACAATGTATTCCTGTTCATCCATATCTATCTGACCTTTAAAAATTCCGGTGTTCGGTTGATGTCCAATTGCAACAAAAAATCCGGTAATGGCAATTTCTTTCATCTCACCACTTAAAATATTTTTAATTTTTACACCGGTAACTACCTGGTCGCCAAGTACTTCCACTGTTTCGGTATTCCAGTTAATATGAATATTCGGCGTATTTAAAACCCTTTCCTGCATTATTTTACTTGCTCTGAAATGGTCTTTACGCACTAACATATGTACGTTTGCACATAATTTTGAAAGATACATGGCCTCTTCACAGGCAGTATCACCTCCACCCACTAATGCTACATTTTGATTGCGGAAGAAAAATCCGTCACAAACTGCGCATGCACTTACACCATTTCCATTTAATTTTTTTTCTGAATCCAGACCCAGCCATTTTGCGCTGGCTCCTGTTGCAATAATTACGGTATAAGCTTCAACTGAAGAATTATCATCAAAGGTTACCACTTTTACATCACCTTTCAACTCCACCTTTGTGGCGATGCCGAATCGGATATCAGTACCAAAACGTTCAGCCTGCTTTTTAAAATCTTCCATCATTTCAGGCCCCATAATACCTGTAGGGTAACCCGGAAAGTTCTCTACATCGGTAGTTTGCATGAGCTGACCACCAGGTTCAATTCCGGTGTACATTACCGGTTTCAGGTTTGCACGTGAAGCATAAATTGCGGCAGTATAACCGGCTGGTCCTGAGCCGATAATGAGACATTTAATTCTTTCCATAACTAATTATTGATAAATATAAGGGTGTGCAAAGTTATACAAGATGAGCAGAAATTTTAACGAAATTGTCATTATTCACCAAGTAAAAATAACGGTGCAAAACTTTCATTTGTGATGTCACATATTTATAAAAAATTAACATAATTTTATCTTTCTAATTTAACCCAAAAAATCAACAATTATGAACAAGCGTTACTCCCTTTTAATTGTCCTGCTGCTGGGATTCACAGCCTTACGGGCACAAAATGCTGATCACCCGTTTAAATTTGGTTTTGGCACCAACATCGTTGACTACAATGCTGAAGCTGAATCATATTTTAAAGATTTATTTGATACTGCAGACATTGAAACCGGCTGGGTGGTTAGTCGTTACACCTTTGGCGGAACACTCAACAAGTCATTTTCACTTGGTGCAGCATTAGCTATAAATTCTATATCTGTAAACCCAAGAACAGGTGCTTCCGGTTCCGCATTATTTCTGGATGGTGAATTAAATTTAAATTACCAGCTTGCCAACGGTTATATATTAAAAGAAAACAGTTGCTTTGCGCCGTACATTTTTGGCGCTGTTGGCGGAAATTATCTTGAAAACGATGAACCTGATGCGGTTACATTTTTTCCGGAAGGAAAATTGGGTATCGGTGCCGATTTATGGGTAACTCCATTGTTCGGATTTAACTTCCAATCGGCTTATGTACGCCAGTTTAACGACAATGGAATTGATTATGCCCATCACTCCATCGGAATGGTAATTCGTTTCGGTAAAGGAGCAGATAATGATGGTGATGGCATTCCAAACTGGGAAGATAATTGCCCTGATAAGGCCGGTATTCCGTTATTCCAGGGTTGCCCTGATACTGATAACGACGGTATTACAGATGCACTGGATGCTTGCCCTACTGATGCCGGTTTGCCATTGTTTAATGGTTGCCCCGATTCAGATAGTGACGGCCTTGCCGATAAAGACGACAGTTGCCCTACAGAAAAAGGTTTAGTGGCATTTAATGGTTGTCCCGATACAGATGCCGATGGTATTGCCGATAAAGATGACCGCTGCCCTCAGGATAAAGGTGCTGCAGAATTTAAAGGATGCCCTGATACCGATGGCGATGGAATTGCTGATTTGGATGATGCCTGTAAAAATGAAAAAGGTCTTGCCAAATTTGGTGGTTGTCCTGATTCAGATGGTGATGGCATAGCTGATAAAGATGACCGTTGTCCTAAAGAAAGGGGAGAAGTTGCTTTAAAAGGTTGCCCCGACAGTGATGGTGATGGTGTTGCCAATATTGACGATCGTTGCCCGGATAAAATGGGATTAAAAGTAAATGGTGGTTGTCCGGTAATTGATGAAACCGAAAAGAAAAAAATTATTGAAAAAATTAATTACGCTGCGAAATCAATTCAGTTTGAAACAGGCAGTGATGTAATTAAACCATCATCGTATGCAACATTAGATAATATTGTTAGCATTATGACATTATATCCTTCCACTTCATGGTCAATTGAAGGACATACTGATGATCAGGGTGAAGATAAAATGAATCAGGAATTATCTGATAAACGTGCAGCAGCAGTACGCAAATATTTTGTTTCTAAAGGTATTGCTGAATCCAGATTAACATCTATCGGTTATGGTGAATCAAAACCAATTGCTGATAATAAAACTTCAGCCGGCCGCGCACAAAACCGCCGCGTTGAAATTAAACTGGTAGAACAACAATAAATTTATTTTCATTAAATAAAAAAGGTAATGTTATCGAACGATGACATTACCTTTTTTTTTATTGCGATATTTTTAGGAATTAATTATAACCAAAATATTTTAATGTACGGTCTTCATTTTTCCAGTTTTCTTTTACTTTAACAAATAATTCTAAAAATATTTTTCTTTCGGTAAAAGCCTCAATGTCAATACGGGCTTCGGTTCCAACCTTTTTAATTGCCGCGCCGCCTTTGCCGATAATAATCGATTTATGTGTATCGCGTCCAACATAAATTACTGCTCGGATGGCAATTAAATGACCCTTGTCTTTATATTCTTCAACATTAACTTCAGCGTTGTAAGGAATTTCCTGCTGATAATTCATAAATATTTTTTCGCGAATTATTTCTGCAGCAATAAATCGTTCAGTTTGGTCGGTAATTTCATCTTTATCAAAATAGGCCGGATGTTCAGGTAATAATTTTGTGATGCTGTTAAATAATACATCTGTATTTTTCTTTTCCAATGCAGAAATCGGAATTACTTCTTTGCCCGGTAAAATGGTATTCCATTTATGCAAAAATTCGCCTAATCGCGCTGTAGTAATGGTATCAATTTTATTAATAACAATTAAAACAGGAGTGGTGAGTTTTTTTGTTTGTTCAATTATTTTGTGTTGCTCATCGAGTTTATCCCAAGGGTCGGTCATTAAAATAAGAATATCGGCATCGGTGAGCGCAGTTTCCACCTGACCGTTCATCCATTCATGTAATTTATATTCAGGACTGTCGATAATTCCGGGTGTGTCAGAAAATACAATCTGACAATCATCGTTAGAAACAATACCTAAAATGCGTTTACGGGTAGTTTGTGCTTTTGGTGTAATAATCGACAACTTTTCGCCCACCAAAACGTTCATCAAAGTAGATTTTCCTACATTGGGTTTACCTATAATATTTACAAAGCCTGCTTTAAATGCCATGGGTCAAAATTACGGTATTATCCTACTTAGTTTGACAAATACTATGTAAAGTCGGTATTTAGCTGTATCTTTGCACCTCGTTCTGAAATAGATTATTATTAATAAAAGATATATCGCGGGGTGGAGCAGTTGGTAGCTCGTCGGGCTCATAACCCGAAGGCCACAGGTTCGAGTCCTGTCCCCGCTACAACGAAAGGCTGGAAATTTCCGGCCTTTTTAATTTAATTGAAAGATGAGTTTTACTGTTGCCATTATCGGAAGACCTAACGTAGGTAAATCAACCCTGTTCAACAGGCTTACAGGCGAACGCCAGGCCATTGTTGATGATATAAGCGGGGTTACCCGTGATCGCCATTATGGCATTGTAGACTGGAATGGTAAAGTTTTCGATATTATTGATACCGGTGGGTTTGTTGCCCGCAGTTCAGATGTATTTGAGCGGGAAATTCGCCGCCAGGTGCAAATTGCCATCGATGAGGCTTCATTACTCATTTTTATGATGGATGTTACTACCGGAATTACCGATTTTGACGATGATGTAATTAAAATGCTACGCAGAACCGATAAAAAGGTTTTTGTTGTAGTGAATAAGGTGGACAATAGCACCAGACAGCTTACTGCAACCGAGTTTTATGCTGCAGGGTTTGAAGATATCTTTTTTGTTTCCTCTATCACCGGAAGCGGAACGGGTGAAATTCTGGATGCCATTACAGCTGAAATTAAGGATGAAGACTCGAGTTTGTTATCTGCACAAAGAGGTTTACCCCGTTTTGCAATTGTTGGTCAGCCGAATGTTGGCAAATCAACGCTGCTGAATGCCTTAACCAACCAGGAACGCACTTTAGTTACAGATATTGCCGGAACTACACGTGATGCCATTCACACGCATTACAAGATGTTTGAAAAGGAATTTATTCTGATTGATACAGCCGGTATCCGTAAAAAGGCATCGGTAAAAGAAGATTTGGAATTTTATACGGTAATCAGGGCAATTAAAGCAGTAGATGAAAGTGATGTTTGTTTATTGCTGGTAGATGCCAATACCGGCATAGAAAGTCAGGATATGGCTATTCTGCAAATGATTGAAAAGAAGAAAAAGGGATTAGTGATATTGGTGAATAAGTGGGATATGATTGAAAAGGAAACCAATACCCTGTTGCGTTTTGAAGAAGTAATCCGCGAAAAAATTGCACCATTTCGCGATGTGCCAATCATATTTATCTCTGCAAAAGAAAAAACACGCATTTTTAAAGCAATGGAACTGGCTTTACAGGTGTATGAAAATAAACACCTCAAAATTTCCACTTCCAAACTGAACGAGGTGATGCAGCTTGCTTTAGAAAATTATCACCCGCCAGCAGTAAGGGGTAATTACATCAAAATCAAGTATGTAACCCAAATGCCTGCGCAGGTGCCTACTTTCGTGTTTTTTACCAATTTTCCGAACGATATTCGTGAACCATACAGAAATTACCTCGAAAATCAGTTGAGAGAACATTTTTCGCTGACCGGAACACCGGTAAACATTTTCTTCAGAAAGAAGTAAGCGTTGTAATTTTTTATAATTTTGCATAATACCACTAAACAAAATCAAAACAAAATGAAAAAAGTATCTTATTTCGCTATCGCCCTCGTAATCATGGGTTTTGTTGCCTGTAAATCAAACAAAGCTGATGGTGGCGAAGGAACTGATGTAGATACCTTAACTACCCAGGTAGAAACAGGTGCATCAGAATCTATCGACAATGCAGCTAAAGTTGACGAAGTTTTAAATCAGGAATCGGATGATGAATTATTCGGAACTGATGTTGATGATGCTGAGGTTGAAAGTGCTACAAAAAAATAATTAAGACCTAAAAAACAAAACCCCGACTTGATTAAAGTCGGGGTTTTTTATTGTCGTTAAACAAAATTATTTCACTTCCTGAACTGCTTTTATAAACGCATCATCCAGTTTATTCATGTTGGCATAAAAACCATTGTCGCCCCATTTTTGTCGGGCAATATATGCCTTCATGGCAATTTCTATTTTTTCGCGTGCTGCATTTACTTCAGCAGTTGTTACAGCTTTATCAGTATCATGCACACCTACATATTGAACAAATTTTTGAAATAAAGCATCACTCACTTTATAATTATTTGTAAAATCATTTACATCGATAAAATCAGAAAATGTTTTACTGTTAGCAGCATAATTAGAATAACTGAATTGCTGAATTAATGAGCGGTTCAATAAATAATTTAATGTTTGATTTACCGGTGATGTATCCAATGGAACATAAACATCAGGATGAATACCCCAGTCTATTTTTTTATTTTCTTTTAAACTGTCCGGCAATTCACCACCGTTCATCATAATAGTTAAATATTGCTCGTAATAAGCATCAACACCTTCATCGTAAGGGCGTTGAATACTCTTGCCTGATGGTGTGTAATAACGTGCAATGGTAAGGCGAATGGCAGAACTGTCGTTCAGGTCGTAAACCTGTTGTACCAAACCTTTTCCGAAACTGCGGCGCCCTACTATTTTAGCGCGTTTATTATCTTGTAAAGCACCTGCTAATATTTCACTTGCAGATGCGGAATATTCATTAATGAGTACTACAACATTTCCACTTTCAAATAAACCATTTTTACCGGCGTTGTAATCACTTCTTCCAACTGCTCTTCCTTCAGTATAAACAATTAGTGGTGTGCCTGCTAAAAATTCATCTGCTAAAGCAACAGCACCGGTTAAGTAACCGCCGGGATTAAATCGTAAATCCAAAATCAGGTTTTTCATTCCTGAACTTTTCAGAGTCATTAATGCATCGTCGAATTCGATTGGTGTTTTCTCTGAAAATTTATTTACTTTAATATATCCGATTTTATCATCCACCATATACGCAGCATCAATACTCGTAATTGGAATTACATCACGAACAATAGTAAATGGCAACAGGTTTTTTTCGCCGCCGCGTTTTATCATCACCTTAACTTCGGTGCCTTTTTTTCCACGCAATTTTTTAATGACATTTTCGCTGATGATTTTTATTCCGGCAACAGTACTGTCATCTATCTTAATAATTTTATCGCCGGCAAGTATACCTAACTTTGCAGAAGGTCCACCACTCAATACAGCAACCACCAAAATGGTATCGTCTACGATATTAAATTCAATTCCGACACCATCAAAATTGCCATCTAGTTCTTCATTAAATCCTACCAGGTCTTCTTTGTGGATATAACTGGAATGCGGGTCGAGTTTTTTGAATAACTCATCAATTGTTTCCGGTTTATTCAGATAATCGGCAACAAAACTATCCATCAGTGAATCAACGTTTAGTGAATCAACATAGCGCTGACTGATAAAATTTAGAATATCGTTGATTCGCTGGTTGGAGGTACTTTCTGTGGCATATGTTGGTCTGCCTGAGGCAAAAGGGCTTATTTTAACCCCAATGAGCACTCCAAATGCCAAAACTGCAGCAAATCCGAGTGGTAATAAATATCTGTTGTTCACCTGAAAAGTTTAAATTTTTATGCAAAATAACTACATCTGAGCCACATTGTATGTGCATACCTATTTTACGGTATTATGTGTGGAACAGACTTTAACGCTTTTTCCAACAAAGGTAGTGTAGTAAGTTTGCACCAGTTTAGAATTGTTCTAAATAATTAACAATAATTAATACTTATGAATGAATTCATCATCGCGTTTCGCGAATGTCTTGAAGCAGCTCTGATAGTTGGTATCATTTACGTTGTAATTATCCGCAATGGTTATCAGAGTCAGGTAAAAATGTTATGGTTGAGTGTGTTTTCAGCAGTAGCGGCATCAGCAATAATTGGTGTTGGGTTGTATGAAGTGCTGGAACAGGCCGGTGATGCATTTAAAGAGTTATTGGAAGGTATTTTTATGTATATCACAGCAGCACTACTTTTTTATGTGATATTCTGGATGAGTAAAAATTTAGCCAGCCGCGATGCGATTACAAAACAAACTACAAGTACATTATCGGAAGGTAGTAAATGGGGGATTTTCTTTTTAGTATTTTTTTCCATTTTGCGTGAAGGATTTGAAACTGCTTTATTTTTAGTAGCCAGTACCGGCATTGATAAAAGTTTTTCTTACATCGGATTTTTTGGTGGCGTTCTTCTTGCCATATTAATCGGCTACATGATTGTTGTGCAGGGCAAGAAAGTGCAACTGCGTCCGTTTTTTAAATGGACATCATTATTACTCGTATTTTTTGCTGCGGGGATGATTGCTTATGGCACTCATGAAATTCATGAATATATGGAATATCGTGAACATGAAGAACATGAAACTGCTGCTGCGTCTACTGAAGAAATGGAAGGTAAAGAAGATTGTCACGAATTGCTGGAACACGCTGTACCACTTAATACCAGCGCCGTTTCAACTGAAGCGGAAGAAGAGGAAGAACACGAATATGCTTTCGATATATTTAAAAATAAAATTAGTAATGCACCTTTAGGAGGTATGTATATTTACGATGAAGATTGTGGTGTAAATATTCACATGTTAAATGCCAGCGGATTAATCGGTTCGTTTTTAAAAGGATTACTTGGATATAATTCCAGCCCTACCTGGATGGAAATTATTTTATGGTTAATCAGTTTAAGTTTCGGAATTTATATCTGGCGAAAAGCATATAAATAAAATATTTTCAGGCATAAAAAAACGCTGCAGAATAATTTTTGCAGCGTTTTTTATTTGTTGTAAATCTTTAAATTATCTTTCTACAATTGTAAATGTAAAATTGGGCCCTTTACCTAATTTATAAGCCATGGTTACCCATAATTTAGCGAGGTTTTCTAATAACACAGCATTTTCTGAACCACCTACATCAACAACACGAAATCCTAAATCCATTGCAAGCTGTGTAACTACTTTTTTAGATTCAATTTCATCTCCACAAATAAATGTTTCAATTGCTTTTCCATCATATTCAGGATTCATCATATTGCCAACGCCGGTTGTATTAAAAGCCTTTACAACATCTGCACTACCGGTCCATGCACCTATTGCTTCCAATGCGGATTCAAACGGCTCTGTGCTCACCGAAATCGGATTGGTGGCATCTATTATGATTTTTCCTTCCCATTCAACATCGATGCTTTTAAGCACTTCATCGGCCACGCCAAAAGGGATGGCCACTAAAACTACTTCAGCATCAACCATTGATTCCTGAAAGGTGGTTACTTTGGCGCCAATACTAATGGCATTCCATGCTTTCTGACTTTGAGGGTCGCGCACGCCAAAGGTTATATCGTGACCTTTCGCTTTCCATTTGGTTCCTGCTGCCAGACCGATATTTCCGGCTCCTAAAATTGTAATTCGCATAAATTGGGTTTGGGATAATTGAATTTAAAATTGAATTGTCGAAAATTATGCCAACAACGTTGCCGTCATGGTAATTTCTGTATTTAACAATTTAGATATCGGACAGTTCAATTTTGCTTCTTCTGCAGCTTCGGTAAACGATTCCACATTTGCTCCCGGTACTTTTGCAGATACTTCAAGATGTGCATTAGTAATGGCACCGTTGTCGAGGGTGATGGTACAAGTTGTATTAATGGCTTCCGGAGTTAAATTTTTAGTTCCGAGCACAAAACTCAATTTCATGCTAAAACATCCTGCATGTGCAGCAGCAACCAATTCTTCAGGGTTTGTTCCGATGCCATCAGCAAAACGGGTGCTCCATGAATATTGGTTCTGATTTAATACTCCCGATTGTGTTGAAAGATGTCCTGATCCTTCTTTTCCTGTGCCGTTCCAAACGGCTGTAGCGTTACGTTTCATTTTATATTTTTTTTTAATTAGTTATGAATATGCCCTGCAAAGGTAGTGGTTGCAAGCTGAAACTTGAAAGAATCAGCCTTCAGTGTTATTTAAGCGAAAATCAAATAAAATTAGTTCCCTCGTTTTCAATAAACCCTTCATTTTCAAAACGCATTAAACAGCCGAAACCGCAAAGTCGCTAAGGCCACTAAGTAACGCTAAGAAAATTGTATAATAATCTTCGTGCATCTTCGCGGCCTTTGTTCCTTCGTGGTTATGGCTGTTATAAAAATGTACAATTTTAGTTTAATGGAAATTAAATAAACTTAATTGCCTAGGTTATCCCAAACCACTCATTATTCATCGTTCATCACTCATTAAAATAAACTTTAATCGCTAACAATAAATTGTTTAATCACCATATTGTTTTCAATTTGCACTTTACAATAATAAATGCCATTAGCTATGTTGGCAAGATGTACATTTAATACCGGCATTTCAGTTACCGTATTATTGTAAATAATACTACCCATGTTATTAGTTATGGTAATTACGATTTTACTTTCCGATTCAGGTAATTCTAAAGAAAAAATACCATTATTAATGGTTGGATATAAATTAACCGCATCATTATTTTCTGCAGCAGGCGAATAAATATTTCCATCAGCATAACGGCCATCACCACAACTTACCCATTTGGGTCCATCGTTATACCAAATTTCTGATAAGGTATCAGTTTTAAAAAAATCGTTTAATATATCTGCTAATTTATCTTTGCCTGCTCCATTTAAATGAAAGCCACCACCATCAACACGAAAATCATCTTCACAATCCCAAAACAAGCCATCGTAATCACGTGGTATATTTCCATCCGTCCATAAATACGGCCCCCATGTCATATATGGAACAACTTTTCCCGGATCAGTATATTTATACATTGGATTTCCCATTATTTGTTTTTCTACTGCCGCTTTAAATCCAAAACCACAGCGGTAAGAACCGGGCTCATGTATGGAAGTATACATTTCATAGGTAGGATCTGCATAACCGGCGTAATAAGGACTGCCAACATAAACCAATTTTAAATTCGGATATTCAATTAACATCGCTGCAAGTGCAAGCTGAACTTTTTTTTCAATGCTGTCGCGATAAGCAGGCATATCAAAAATGGTATCTGCGCGTGAACCATTAAATAACCAGGCAATTTGAATTTGTTCAGGTGTAATGCCTTTTGGTGTTAATCGGTTATCTTCAATATAATCCCAATAATCCGGGTGATCAACATTCATACTTTCCATACCTTCACCGCTGTTGGTTGCGTTAACCAATTTTAAGCATGGATTTAAAGTAATATCTCCATTAACAATTTCAATTAAGTGATTAAATGGCTCACCTGTGGTTGAACCGCCAAATCCTGCCAATACAATTTTTCCGTTGGCATAATCTACATTACCTAATGTATCTAAAGGTTTAATTGATTTTGCAATTTTTAACCCTTTTTTCAAATGTGCATTTGGAGGAACATTTTTCCCATTCGGATATAATCCGCCCTGATAAACGCCTAAATAATATCCCGTTTTTAAATCAACAAGCGGAATGAGCCCGGTTGAATCGTTTGCACATTGAATTTGTGCGAATATAGACGTGCTGCATAACAGGTAAAAACAAAGTAGTGTGATGTAACGCATGGTTCGTTATTTTAATCAAATATACACGAAGTGGTTTAAATAAAAAAACCGGCTCGAGGCCGGTTTTTATTAAATTAGGTTATTAAGATTATCGCACAATTTTAAGTTCGTTAATCAGGTTGCTTGCGCCGGCAAATTTATCGATGATAAATAATACATAGCGAATATCAACTGAAATAGTACGATTTAAATCCGGGTCGACAATATAATCGCCAGGTGTTCCTTCAAAATTGCCGTCGAATGCAAGGCCGATTAATTCGCCTTTACCATTCATAATCGGGCTACCGCTGTTACCGCCTGTAATATCGAGGTTCGAAAGAAAACATACCGGAACAGTTCCGCTTTTATCGGCATAACGACCGAAATCGCGGGCAACATATAAATCGTATAATTTTTGCGGAACAACAAATTCTGCATTTTTATTATCACGTTTTTCCATTACACCATCAATGGTAGTTTGCCAGTGATAATGCACAGCATCACGTGCTTCGTAATCCTGTACGGTTCCGTAAGTTAAACGCAGTGTTGAATTTGCATCAGGATAAAACAATTTTTTTGGATCTTTTTGCATTAATGCTGCTGTGTATTCTCTTTCCAGTTTACTTATTTCAGCATTTGTAGCTCTGAATGTACCAAGCACTGTTTGCGCCTCTCCGTATAATGCAATATAATAATTGTATAAAGGGTCTTTTTTTAATTTTTTCTCACTTGGTTTATTTAAATAGGCATCCAGTTTTTCTTTAGAGGTAAACACTGATTTTGCAAATGCATTTTTTGCCCATGTATCAAATTTTTCTTCAGGTGTTGCACCTTTAGTATTGGCAAGAATGTCTTTTAAAATTTGCGGTTGTTTTTCAGCCGGCAGATTTTTATGCATTAAGTTTAATAAGGCAATGGTTTTATTTAATTCGGTATTGTAATTAAAACTTTCCCACATACCATCTGCAGCTTCTTTAACACCATCTATTACTTGTGTTTTAGCATCACCTGTAACAGCTTCATCACCAAATAAAGATTCAATATCATTTAACGCAACGGCAAAATTTCCGGTAGGTAATAAAACAACTGAATAATATTTATAATATAGTTCAGTACTAACTGTGCTTAAAGTCTGATAATTCGTTTCGAAATTTTTAAACATCGTTTCGTACTGTTCCTGTGTTTTGGTGCCTTGCGATTTAGCCCATTTCATAAATTCTGTTTCCTGTGTTTTTTTAATAGCAACAGCATCCATTCTATTCATTCCGGTTACTTGTGTTTTATACAATTTTAATCCGTTCATTAATTGCGCGTAATCAGCAGCTAATTGAATACGAACAACTTCATCTTTATCCATTTCACGTTTCATAACATCAGTAACAGCCTGAAATACATCAACCTGAGCAGGGTTGCTGCGGTTCATAATTTCATCCATACCATAGCTGGTCAAATAACGTTGTGTTGTTCCCGGAAAACCCATGATCATGGTGAAATCACCTTCTTTATATCCTTCCAATGAAATTTTGAGGAAATTTTTTGGTTTGTAAGGCACGTTATCTGTGCTATATTCTGCAGGATTATTAGACTGGTCAGCATAAATACGGAAAATACTAAAGTCGCCGGTATGACGTGGCCACATCCAGTTGTCGGTGTCACCACCGTAATTTCCGATTGATGATGGTGGTGCACCTGCTAAACGCACATCATTATACACTTTATATAAATACACATAAAACTGATTGCCGTAAAACATGGCTTTAACTTCTGCAGAATAACCTTGATCAGTGTAACGCGCAATAATGCGGTTTTGAATTTCGGTAATTTTTGCGCGGCGTTGTGCCATATCCAAACCTTCCACTTGCGGAACAATTGAATCGGTAATATTCAGTGCATCCTGTAAAATGCGAATAGCTAAGCCCGGAATTGGTAATTCTTCAGCATAACTTTTTGCCCAAAAACCATCATCAATATAATTATGTTCAGGTGTAGATTGAGAAACAATAGCTTCAAAACCACAGTGATGGTTGGTAAACATTAAACCGTTTGGTGATACTAATTCACCGGTACAAAATCCACCTCCGCCTTCATATAATTGTACAACAGCATCTTTTAAACTTACTTTTTCGGTGCTGTAAATATCATCGGCAGAAATTTCGAGTCCGAGTTGTTTTAAATAATCGTAATTGAGCTGGCGAACGAGGTTTGCGAGCCACATACCTTCATCAGGTGTAACGCCTGCTTGCACAGGTTTTATGGCAGTAGCAAAAAATAATACTACGGCCATGGCATAAAAACTTAATTTACGTTGTATCATGATATTAGTAATTTAATTAAAGAAATCGAGCGCGAAGTTAGCAAACAATTGCCTCAAAGCATTGCAGTACATAAAAAAAGGCAGCCAAAGCTGCCTGATATTTTATTGTAGAAATTCGTTTATTCTTCTTTCAGAAATTTTTTGGTAATGAGCGTATTTCCCTGGTAGTAAGCAGCTAAAAAGTAGACACCAGGCTGTAAATCAACCAGACTCACTTTAATTTCCTGCTTGCCGGCTTCAGGTGTTACGGTTTTGATTTCGCGGCCTACAATATTCAAAATGCTGATTTTGTCGACATTTTCGTAGGTAAAGCTGATAGTAGCGAAACTTTTAACCGGGTTTGGGAAAATGCTAACTGTGCCTTCACCTGATTCAAAACCCATGGAGAATACCACGGTTTCAGCAGGATCGGCAACACACGCTTCACTGGACAGGCTGTCTGCGCCGTTGTTGGCGTAGAGGCTTGTGGTTATCGCAGAGACCAGTAGTAATGTGTAGAGTTTACGCATAGGCTTTTTTGCTAATGGTAAAGATATAGTATTGTTTTTGGTATTTCAAATTCATTAAAATGTTAATATCCTGTTTTAACCGGCTTTAACATTTTAACATGCCTGAATTGTGTGTTACTACGTAAAATCGCCAAAAAAGTTTCAAACCTAGATGGTATAGTCATCTTCCTCTTCCAAACCAGCCAGCGGATTTTCGCTAAACATGCTTGAAAACAGGTCTGTAAACTGCATGCCGGTTTGTAACAAATGCTTACTTAGCAGTGAGTATTCGGCCAAACCATGTAAAACGAACTCCATCAGGAAATACTGCTCATCGGCCGATACTTTAGGGTAGGCTTTTTGAACCAGTTTCTTCAATCCCGGCACTTTTTCGAGGCTTTTGCGGTATTCGGCATTGCTACTTTCGTTCAGCAGGTCAACCGTATTTCCTTCATTGAACCAGTCGATAATCTCCTGATACATATTATTGCGCTTAGGGTCGGCCTGCTCGGCTTTTTTGCCCATGGGCTTTTTAGCCTTTTCAGGAGCTGGGAAATATTGGGTGAATTGGGAGCGAACAGCCTTGCCAATCAGATTAATGGCAACGATATAAGGGCCTTCCTGCTCACCTTCATAAACCAACTCAATTTTCCCGGTAATAGATGGAATTACACTCCAGAAATCACTTACCCGAATAAATGTTTTTTCATCCTTGCTTTTAATACTGCGACGTTCGGCACCGGAAACAAGATTTTCTAATGCCGTAATCGTCATACGTGCACTTACACCACTTTTCTGATCCACAAATTCACTTTTTCTCGCTTCAAATGCAATTTGTTCAATCATATCTTTTGCCAGTTCATTTAACTGCACACGATCTGATTGTTCAGCATTAATATTTGCTTCCTGATGAGTGATAATTTTTGAAATGGCAACATCTTTCGGATAATGCGTTAAAATCTGACTTTCAATTCGGTCTTTTAAAGGTGTTACAATTGAACCACGATTGGTATAATCTTCAGGGTTTGCTGTAAACACAAATTGAATATCGAGCGGTAAACGAATTTTAAATCCGCGAATCTGAATATCACCTTCCTGCAAAATATTAAATAATGCTACTTGAATTCTTGCCTGCAAATCGGGTAGTTCGTTAATTACAAAAATGCATCTGTGTGAACGCGGAATTAAACCAAAGTGAATTACCCGTTCATCGTTATAATTTAATTTTAAATTCGCTGCTTTTATCGGGTCAACATCACCAATTAAATCGGCAATACTCACATCAGGTGTTGCGAGTTTTTCGGTGTAACGCATATCGCGATGTAACCAGGTGATTGGTGTATCATCACCTTTTTCCTGCAGCAAATTTTTTGCATAAAAAGATAAAGGATTTAATGGGTCATCATTTAAATCGCTGCCTGCAACAACAGGAATATATTCGTCGAGCAAAGAAGTTAATAATCGTGCAATACGTGTTTTTGCCTGACCGCGTAAACCCAATAAAATGATATTGTGTCGCGATAAAATTGCGCGTTCCAAATCGGGAATTACAGTATGTTCAAAGCCATGTATACCTTCAAAAAATTGTTCACCCGAACGCAATTTTGCGATAAGATTTTTTCTTAATTCTTCTTTCACGGTTAAACTTTTATAACCGGATTTTTTTAATTCACCAAATGTGTTTATTGATTTAATTTGCATAATTGTATCAGCTAAAAATTTTATTATCGTACGTTTCTTCTTCTGTTGCGTTCGTAATCCTCAAAAATATAATCGCCCAAACCTTTTAATGAAGTATAAAAAGCTTTGCCCTGATTTGTTTGTGTAAATTCCTCTACAAACTGCTGTAAATAGCTATCTCGGGCAATCATGAAGGTGGTAATTTTAATACCGAGTTTACGGCAATGGGCGGCAAGATTTAATGTTTTATTCACTATAATTCTATCTAACCCAAAACTGTTTTTATAATATTTTCCATTACGCACAATACAGGTTGGCTTCCCGTCTGTAATCATAAATATTTGTTTATTCGGATTTTTTCTCCTGCGCAATAAATCCATTGCGAGTTCTAATCCGGCAACGGTGTTGGTATGATAAGGGCCAACCTGTAAATATGGAATATCTTTTATTTCAATTTGCCAGGCATCATTTCCAAAAACAATAACATCTAAAGTATCTTTTGGATATTTTGTTTTAATTAATTCACTTAATGCCATTGCCACTTTTTTAGCAGGGGTAATTCTGTCCTCACCGTATAAAATCATGGAATGGGAAATATCAATCATCAACACGGTAGAAGTTTGTGCTTTAAATTCCTTTCTACCACAACCAAATCATTTTCATCCATACTAAAATCCTGGATGCCGTGATTGATATATGCGTTTTTCAGCGACTCATTATAATCAATTTGTTCATGTGCATCTCCAAAACTAAAACTGCGGTTATCAGTTGAATTTTCATCACCGGTTCCGGTATGAGAAGTTTTGTGTTTTCCCTGTGGCGATTTTTTTAATTTACCGAAAATCTGGTCCAGTGAATTTTTGCGGATGGACTGTTCCATTTTAGCGGTAATTTGCATCACACCACTTTCAGGATCATCTTCCTTTAAAAATCCGCGGTCTTTTAATTCCTGAATAAAATCGCCCATACCATATTCAGGAGTTGTTATTTGATATTGCCTGTCGAGCTGATTTAACCAATCGAGTGCTTCGGTAACATCACCACTGGTATATACCAATAATTCCTGCAACAATTCGAATAAGGTATCGAATATGGATTGCGGCTTTTCCTCAAATTTTGAAAATCGATTTCCCAGCATATTGATTAATAACCTTTACGATGGATTTCCAGTTCACCTAATTTTCCGCCAAATAAAATATCGCGCACACCGTCACCTTTTAAAAAGTCGTGGGGAAACCCTAATTCTATTTTACTAACAGCATCTAACCGCTCCAGATGCGCACTGCTTAATTCAATATTCGCAGCACCAAGGCTGTCGTTGAGCTGTTGAATATTTCTTGCACCCACAATTGGTATAATTTGCTGATGTTGCTGCATAACCCAGCGAATAGCAATTTGTGCTGCTGAAAATCCTGTTTCAGCGGCAATATTTACCACTTCCTGAGCGATAATGCGGTTTTTCTCATTTAATCGCACACTATTTGGCTGCAACCTTTTAGCATCCTCATTTTGGTTCAGATATTTTCCGGTTAATGCACCACCTGCAATAGGTGCCCAGGCTATAATGCCCATGTCCATAGCATTTGCCATTGGTATCAAGTCGCGCTCAACGCTGCGTTGAATCAGTGAATACTCAATCTGCAAGCCAATAAATGCATTCCATCCGCGTAATTCGGCAATGGTGTTGGCTCGGGAAACAATCCAGGCAGGTGTGTCGGATATGGCTATATAAAATACTTTGCCCTGATGTATTAAATCGTTTAAGCCGCGTAAAACTTCTTCGCTATAAGTAGTAAAATCCCATGCATGGAGATAAAGCACATCAATATAATCGGTTTTTAACCTTTTGAGGCTGCCTTCTACACTTTGAATCATATTTTTGCGATGATTGCCTGCAAGATTTAACCCACGTTCATGGGTAACTAAGGCATATTTTGTTGCTAAAACGATATCTTCACGACGGCCACTTTCTGTTATCATGTCGCCCAAAAAACGTTCGGAAGTGCCTTCTGTGTAGCGGTTTGCGGTATCTATAAAATTTCCGCCGGCCTCTAAAAATCCGAAAAACTGCTTGCGGCTTTCTTCATAATTTGCACCCCAGCCCCATTCTTCGCCAAAAGTCATGGTGCCGAGACAAATTTCTGAAACACGTAATCCGCTTTTTCCTAAAAGTTTATATTTCATATTTGAAAGTTAAAGGTTAAAGTTAAGGTTTTGCTGATTTGCGGGTAAAATGTAATTACACATCGGTTGTAAAAGTAAAAGCCATGTGTTTTAGTTCAGTATTAATATTAAGTGTGTATTACGTTGCTAACAAAATTGTTCTATTAAAACTGAAATGAACTGAATAGGTTCATTATTTTAGTGCAAAATTCAAATTTACCGGAATGGTTAAACAATTTTTAACAGCATGTTTAATTTCAGCATCTGCACTTTTACATGCACAACAGTCGGACGAAGCAGTTTTCCGCAGCATTTTTGATGAAACAATGTTACATGGCGAGGCTTATGATAATTTACACGATTTGTGTAAAAATATCGGGCACCGCTTGGCAGGTTCACCACAGGCCGATATGGCAGTGCGCTGGAGTTATGCCTTAATGCAGGAATATGATTTCGATTCTGTTTGGTTACAGGAAGTAATGGTGCCGCATTGGGTGCGTGGTGCAAAAGAATACGGTGAAATAATAAATCATGGTCAGGTAAATATGCTCGCACTTGGTGGCAGTATTGCAACACCTATTGATGGTATCACTGAACAGGTAATTGAAGTGTCCGATTTTGAAGAATTAAAAGCATTAGGTGCAGAAAAAGTAAAAGGTAAAATTGTTTTTTATAATCATATTTTTCCGCAAAATGTAGTTAACTCGTTTGATGGTTATGGTGAGGCAGGTCCTTATCGTTGGCGCGGTGCAAGTGAAGCAAGTAAATTAGGAGCTAAAGCAGTTATCATTCGCAGTGTTGGTTCAGCGCACGACGATTTTGCACATACCGGAAGCACCGGTTTTGCCGATGGTGTTAAAAAAATTCCATGCGCAGCATTAAGTGCAGTAGATGCCGATTTTTTACACGATGCATTAATTAAAGATGCCGGTTTAAAATTTAAAATGATTATGCATTGTCAGATGCTGGATTCTGTGAAATCATATAATGTAATTGCACAAATTACCGGCACTCAATTCCCCGACGAAATTATTGTAGTGGGTGGTCACCTCGATAGTTGGGATGTTGGAGAAGGTGCGCATGACGATGGCGCAGGATGTACACAAAGTTTGGAAGTATTACGCACATTAAAAGCAATTAATTTACAACCTAAACGCACCATCCGTTGTATTTTTTATATGAATGAAGAAAATGGAAATATGGGTGGAAAAACTTATGGGGCATATGCAAAAAATACATCCAAAGAAAAACATATCGCAGCACTCGAAAGTGATGCCGGTGGATTTTCTCCAAGAGGATTTAATGTAGACACTACCTTTTTATCTCATCCTAAATTTGATGAACTGGTAGCATTAATGTCGTTTTATGGCGCGTATAAATTTGAGGTAGGCCATGGTGGAACAGATATCGGTCCACTGGAAGATGCGGGCACTAAATTATTTGGCTTATCGCCCGATTCACAGCGTTATATGGATTTACATCATACCGAAAATGATACATTCGATAAAGTGAATAAACGCGAATTACATATGGGTGCATCGGTAATGGGGATGTTGTGTTGGTGGCTGAGCGAATATGGCGTGCAATAGTTTTGACGTTTGTGTTATTTAATTTTACCTTTAAGTTAGGCATACATATATGAAAGTTATTACCCGCTTAATTATTTTTATTAATGTCGTATTTTTTTCAAATACGGTATTTGGCCAAAGTGTAACGGGTGTAATAATTGATAATCAGACAAAACAACCACTGCCCGGGGTAACAATAATTGCAGAAAATAATGTAGGTACTATTTCCGATGTTAATGGTAAATATAATTTAGTATTGGAATCCGGTGCGCATGAAATAAATTTTACATTTATCGGATATGAAAAAGAACAATTTGACATTACTGTTGAAAATGGTAAATCCGTTGTTTTAAATGTTACACTTACTTCTGCCTTTGCTGCTTTAGATGTGGTAGTGGTAAGTGGCAGTTTATATGCAAAAAAGTTATCGGAAGAAACACAAAGTATTGAAGTAATAAAATCGGATTTAATTTCCGCTACCAATTCTACGAATTTATCGGATGCCATTACAAAAGCACCCGGTGTTTATATGATGGATGAACAAGCGAATATTCGTGGTGGCACCGGATTTACTTATGGTGCAGGAAGTAGAATTATGCTTGTTGTAGATGATCAGATTATGTTAGCTGCCGACCGCGGTGATGCGAAATGGAATTTTGTTCCGATGGAAAATGTGGAGCAGATTGAAATAATAAAAGGTGCATCCTCAGTATTATATGGCAGCAGTGCATTAAATGGTGTAATTGCGGTGAGAACTGCGTGGCCTAAAGAGCAACCTGAAAGTAATATTACCGTTTATCATGGTATTATCGATAAACCATCGCTAGAGGAAGCTGCATGGTGGGATCATGCTCCAACCAATACCGGAATTAACTTCAGTCACCGCCAAAAGTTTGATAAAATGGATTTGGTTTTGGGTGGACATATTTCTCAAAATAATTCGCATTTATTGGGACAATATTCTGATCGTGCGCGATTAAATTGGAAAACCAGATTTCATCCTGAAAATAACGACCGATTATACTGGGGTGTAAATGGAAATGTAATGAGCGATAGGGAAGGGATTTTCTTTTTATGGGAAGATTATGATACCAGTGGATTTTTACCGTTTCAGGGATATTTAGATACGAGTACAACTACCTTGTTGAACTGGCAATTTAAATGGGTGAGTATTGATCCATGGTTAAATTATTACGACAGGCATAAAAATGAACATCATTTTAAAATGCGTTTTTATAATAATGATGTAGATTATTCTGATTCAACTGATGGTAATGCTTATTTAATTAATCTGGATTACCAGTTTCACCGTGAATTTAATCACGATGTAATTTTAACTGCAGGCATGCAGGGATATTATTTTGATGTAGATGATCATGATTTGGGTATACATTCAGGTGTTTCGGCGGGATTATATGTGCAGGCAGATAAAAAATTATTTGAGCGATTGATTTTAAATGTCGGGGTGCGAGAAGAATTTTATCAAATAGATACTGCGGCTGGTTCGGCGGTGCCTATTTTTAAAGGGGGATTAAATTATAAAGCGGGGCGCTTAACTAACTTGCGATTATCGTTTGGGCAAGGATATCGTTTTCCGAGTTTGGTAGAAAAATTTGCGAAGTCTAATTTAGGTTCATTATTTATTTTCCCTAATCCTGATTTATTGCCCGAATATGGTTGGAATGCGGAATTCGGAATTAAACGTGCTATTGATGCCGATTTATTTAAAGGTTATGCAGACATTGCTTTTTATGTAACCGATTACTATGAAATGACTGAGTTTACATTTAATTTTTATCCCGACGAAGGTGCAGGATTTAAATCATTAAATACCAGTCGCGCAAGAATTGGTGGTATAGAATTTACCGTTGGGGGAGAAGCAGTGTTGGGTAAAGGAAAATTAAATTGGCTGGGTGGATATAATTATATTTATCCTGCAGATATTTCCGGTGATTCATCAAACCTGGATGTTGGTAATTTTATGCAAAATTTTATTGATGGATTTACAGCTAAAAGTACCGACACTGCATTTTTAAATAAAGTTCTGAAATATCGTTTTCGTCACATGTTGAAAATGGATATTAATTATGAAATAAATCGTTGGTCGTTTGGAACGGATATCAGTTATTTTAGTTTGATGGAAAATCTGGATGCTATTTATATTTCATTTATTCCCGGCATCAACGAATACCGCGAACAGCATCTCGATGGCGACTGGATTGCAGATTTCAGAGTGGGTTATCATGTAAAAGAAAATATGCGTTTACAATTGCTGGTAAAAAACGCCTTTAACAATATGTACGCACTGCGACCGGCAAAGTATGACCCGCCGAGGAGTTTTACGTTTCAGTATAAGATTGATTTTTGATTAGCTAGTTAGCCGAGTAGATAATTAGCAAATTAGCCGATTAGCAAATTAGCTAATGGGGGTTTTTCGATGGCGGCGCATTTTTGTGTATTAATTGGCATTGGTAGTAGCGAGTGCATTCACAGAACCATTCTTTCGCTCTTACAGAGCTTAGATTATTCTTGTTTGACGGTTTTTCTACCAATCTTTCGCTCTTACAGAGCTGGATTTTTTTTAGTGGGTCAATTTTTTTCAAAAAAATTTGATTTGATTATTGGTGCTTTGTGCGGCTGTTTAACATGTATCCTCGATGAAGGAAACTTAGTCGACAATTATTGTTCCATAGGCTGTTTCATAAGCATTATTTAGTTGAATAATGTAGCAGCCTTTAGTAAGTATGGATTGGTTAAAATAATAAGGATTGTTGGTTGCAGGTATTGTATTCCGGTAAATCTGTTTTCCATCTATTGAAAAAATTTGCATTAAACAACCCTGTTTGAGCATATCAGAATTGATATTAAAATTACCTGAGTTTGGGTTAGGGTAGATGTTGATTTTTGTTGTTGACTGAACTACCGGAATATCATTTGGTAATTCAAATGCAACCAACCAGGCATCGAAATAATTAAATAGTTCTGGATTGCCACAGGTGATATCAAAATCGGGAACGGTTTCCGGTAACGCCATACTCATAAAGCAATATACCTTATTATTTATGGTAACTAAATTGCCAATAAAAGCACCCCCACCTAAATCACCATTTGGTTGACTACCGCCAAAATTTCTACTCCAAATTAAATTTAAGTCTTTATCGATTTTTGCCAGCCAAAAATCGTTTGATTCACCATTATTATAATTACCGGGTAAATCGTAATCAGTGGAGTAACTGTAACCTAATACATAATAATCTCCATTTGCGTCAGCAACAATTTTTTTAAAAACATCAGCACCTGTACCTCCCCATTGTTTAAATTCTATAATTTGTAAAAGAGTATCAAAAATTGCAATAGCTCCTTCGTTACTGGCATGTTCAGGGGCTGTTGGGTATAATACGGATTCAGCGTTTCCTGTTCCTGCATAAACAAACTGATTATTTACATTAATAAACGATTCTCCTGAACCTTTCTTTAAATCAGTAACTGCTGACATAATATTTTGGTTTACAATATTGCCAACACTATCCATTTTAATGAACCACCGTTTTTCGCCAATAATTGGTGAAATACTCAGGTCATTGTCGTTTGAATTGGTACTGATATGAAAATAGTAATATCCCCGACTAATTTCTGCTATGTTTGCAATTCCGCCTTCATTTCCGGTACCACCCAAAACTTTCAGCCAAAGCAAATTACCGTCGCTATCTAATTTAAATACGATGGCATCGGAAGAAAATCCATCACCATAATGGAAAGGAATATCACCATTAGAAGAAAATGTTCTTCCTGTTGCAATAAACCCGCCATCAAGAGTTGGTAAAACTGTCTCAAACACTTCTTCGCCCGTGCCACCAATAGCTTTACTCCAAATTTTATTACCAACAGAATCCACTAATAAAATAGCGAAATCATACAAACCATGGCCTTCAGGAAAATCACCATCTTTAGCCGTTGTTGCACCGCCTATTATAAAATTTTGATGTTGCGTTTCTTTAACAGCATAAAAATTGTTGAGTTTAAAAACCTCCATCAAATTCTATACCTCCATAATTTTTAGCCATAGCAAATTGGCGGTAGAATCAAATAACATCAAAGTTCCGGGGTATGGCATGCTATCCTGACCCGACATAAACCCATCAGTACCCCCAAATTTTGCTGTGCAGGCAATTTGATTTTTAGATGTTTTTATTGCATCTGAAAAATAATCAATATCTATTTGTAGTAAAACATGTTTGCCACGCAATGTAAGGTTGTGAAAATAAACATTGCAACAAACACAGTGAACAAATAAATGGAAATAGTTTTTTCAAATTAATTGCATGAGATGTGGTTAATAAATAATCAGTTTTTCCTTTGCAACGGTTAAGTTAATAAAAATTAGTAAATTGGCCAATTAACCAATTAGCCGATAAGCAAATTCGCGGAGCGTCCGCTGGGGTGGAAGCTAATGGGGGTTTTTCGATGGCGGCGCATTTTTGGGTATTAATTGACATTGGTTGTAGCGAGTTCATTCACAGAACCATTCTTTCGCTCTTACAGAGCTTAGATTATTCTTGTTGGAAGGTTTTTTACCATTCTTTCGCTCTTACAGAGCTTGGTGTATTCGTGATGATGTTTTTTTCTACCAATCTTTCGCTCTTACAGAGCTGGATTTTTATTAATGGGTCAATTTTATTGAAAAAAATTGGGATTTGATTATTGGTGCATTGTTTTTTTTAACCATAGAGTTCACAAAAAAAATACACGCAAAGTGCACAGAGAATTTTACCCGCAATTGAACTTCATAGTATTAAATTTCAATTAAAATAATTATCAAATTAACACAACCAAATCCTCTGCGTTCTTTGTGTGTATTTCCTCTGTGTTTCTCAGTGGTTTCGGCTGTTAAATTTGGTACATTAAAGGCTGTTTAATTAGCATCCGCCGCGGCGGACACATTAGCACATTAATTTCCGGCTGTTTAATTGGTACATTCCCACATTGGTACATTAGTCACTTCCGTTTAAACAACCCAATCAGCAACAAAAAAACAACCGAACCAACAACAGCAGCAGCGAGGCTGTAGAATAAATTTTCTTTCATGATGCCGAGCTGATTAAAAATCCAGCCGCCTAACACGCCTCCGACAATACCTACAATAATATTGCCCAATAATCCGAAACTTTCGCCCTTGGTTAATTTGCCACCAGCCCATCCGGCAAGTGCACCTATCAGGATAAAATATAAAAAATTCATAGTAGTATGATTGTATGCTAAATTTAATTATTGTGTTCGAATTGGTGGGAGTTGATTATCAATTTTCCTGAAATTGTAATTTTAATAAATTATTAAATACACCATTTTCTACTTTAGATAATGCATCAAAATTACCGGTCTCAACAATTGAACCATTATTTAATACAAAAATGGTATCTACATTTCTGATGGTAGATAAACGATGCGCGATAATGATTGTTGTGCGGTTTTCCATCAAAATTTCCAGCGCATCCTGCACTAATTTTTCACTTTCTGAGTCGAGCGAACTGGTGGCTTCATCTAAAATTAAAATCGCAGGGTCTTTTAAAATTGCCCTGGCAATCGCTATTCGCTGTCGCTGACCGCCGGATAATTTTACGCCACGTTCACCTACAACCGTTTCGAGTTGTTCCGGAAACTGCGCTATAAATTGCCATGCATTTGCTTTTTTTGCCGCTTCAATTATTTCTTCATTTGTCGCATTAGGTTTACCATAGGCAATGTTTTCTTTAATGGTACCGCCGAATAATAAAACTTCCTGTGGCACTACTGCCATATTATAGCGGAGTTGTCTTCTTTCAAAAGTATTTCCCGGTTTGCCATCAAAATAAATGGTACCGCTGTCGGGCGAGTACATTTGCATAATTAATTGCGCAATGGTTGATTTTCCTGAACCACTATATCCCGCCAGCGCTATTTTATCGCCATGATTAATATGAATACTGATGCCATTTAATACAGTGATATCTTTTCTGGTTGGATATGAAAATTTTATATTTTCTAATTGAATGTCGCCGGTGAGTTTAATTTTAGTTTCCGGTGTTTTAGTTAAATCGAATTCACCTTCTTCTTCTAAAATATCAAAAATACGTTCTGAAGCACCAACCGTTTTTTGTAAACGTCCATATAAATCGCCTAAACCACCAACGGCTCCACCAATAAATCCGGTATATAAAACGAAGCTGAATAATTCACCTTCTAAAATGGCACCTTGTTTTAATAAAGTAGTGCCATACCAAATTACTAAAACAAATCCCCCGAATAAACCTAAAATTAAAAAGGTAGTAAATCCGCCCCTGTTAACAGCACCTTTTACACCGGTTTCAACAACGCGGTGCATAAATGTACGATAACGTTTTGATTCATAATTTTCGTTGGTGAATGATTTTACGGTATTGATATTTTGTAATGTTTCTTCAACAACAACATTTGAATTTGCTAATGCATCCTGACGGTCTTTCGAAATTTTGCGGATAAATTTTCCATAAAATACAGCCATGATTACCAAAACCGGAAAAGTGGAAATCATTAATAAAGTAAGTGGTGTTGAAATAAAAAATATAAATGAAATTCCGAATACAATCGTCACCAGTTGACGAATAAATTCCGGTAACGTTGCACTGAGCATATCTTGTAACTGGTCAACATCATTTGCGGAGCGACTGGTTAATTCTCCAACCCTGCGTTGTTCGTAAAAAGGTAAACCGAGGGTGAGCATTTTATCGAAAAACGACATCCGTACATCTGCCATAGCCCTTTCTGATGCTGTTGCAAATAAATACACTCTGAAAAAAGACATAACCGATTGCAACAATAAAATACCGATTAAAATGAGTGCCATGGTATTGGTATTATTCATCCACGACAAATTATTCGCATTTTTAGCAGAGTCGATGAGTTTCCCCATAAAGTAAGGGAAGGTCATTGTAGTGAGGCTGGATAACAATAAAAATACCGAGCCAATTATGAATGGTGTTTTATAGGGTTTGAGGAAGCGTAAAATTTTTACGGCAACTTTCAGACTTTCTTTGGTAATGCGTTTTTTATCTTCCGGTTCAACCGGATTGTACTTGTTTCTTCTTTCTGCCATAACAAGTTGTAAAATTATCCATTAAACAGGTACAGACGGTTGAAAGTTGTAATAATTTTGCAGTAAGATGGTTAAACAGATTAATATCACCTTACCTGCCTTTAGCCGTGGTTTTCATTTAATTGATCACCAGGTTTTAGCAGCATGTGGCAATTTACCGGAAACAGGTATCCTACACATTTTTATTTTACATACTTCTGCAGGAATTTGTATAAATGAAAATGCGGATCCAACGGTATTAATGGATTTTGAAACTGTATTTAACAAACTTGTTCCTGAGGGTATGCCTTATTACAAACATGATATGGAAGGTGATGATGATATGCCTGCACATATTAAATCGGTAATGGCAGGAAGTTCGGTTACGATTCCTATTACCAATCATAAATTACATTTGGGCACCTGGCAGGGAATTTATTTATGTGAGTTCAGAAACAGGGGCGGAAACCGTAACCTGGTGGTGAGCATTTATAGCTAAAAAAAAATCCCCTGCCTAAGCAGAGGATTTAAATGATTTGTTGAGCAGGATTTATTTTACCTGATTCACAATGGCATCAAAAGCAGCAGGATTGTTAGCAGCTAAATCCGCTAAAACCTTACGGTTGATGTCAATATTCTTTTCTTTCAGTTTATGCATAAAAGTGCTATAGTTCATACCATGTGGGCGAACGGCTGCATTAATACGCACAATCCAGATTTGACGGTATTGTGATTTCTTGTCTTTTCTACCAACGTATGCATATCCAAGCGCTTTATCAACGGCATTTTTTGCAACGGTTAAGACGTTCTTACGACGGCCCCAATAGCCTTTCGCAAGTTTCAACATTTTTTTTCTGCGTGCCCTCGAGGCAACTTTAGGTACTGACCTTGGCATAATTTACAAATTTATCAGATTGCTAATAATCTTTTAATGTTATCGGAATCAGCAGGATGAACTAAACCTGCGTGACCTAAGCGATTTTTACGCGTTTTACTCTTTTTAGTGAGGATATGGCGTTTGAAAGCTTTATTACGTTTTACTTTACCGCTACCGGTTACCTTGAAGCGCTTTTTTGCGCTACTGTTGGTCTTCATCTTCGGCATAATTGCTCTGTTTTATTGGTTTCCCCGAAACTTCGGGAGCGCAAAGATAGGAGAAGTATTGGAAAGTTCAAAGTTCCGGACTAAAAGTTATAGTCCGGAATATGATTTTTTATTGTTAAACCGGCTTTTTGACACCGGAAGTTTTAGGCATAAGGGTGATAAACATCCTTTTTCCCTCCATTTTAGGGAGTTGATCAGGCACACCCACCTCTTCTAAACGTTGTGCAAATTTGAGTAACAGCACTTCGCCCTGGCCTTTAAATGCAATGGCACGGCCTTTAAACATAACATAAGCACGCACTTTATTGCCTTCTTTGAGGAAGTTTTCGGCGTGTTTTGATTTAAATTCGAAATCATGCTCATCGGTATGTGGCGTAAAGCGGATTTCTTTCATCTCCTGCTTTTTCGTTTTGGCCTTGAGCTCTTTTTCTTTTTTCTTTTTTTCGTAAACGAATTTCTGGAAATCTACGATACGGCAAACAGGTGGATCGGCATTAGGCGAAATTTCGACTAACTCCATCTCTAAATCTTCTGCCATTTTAATAGCTTCCTGAATAGTGAAAATGCCGGATTCAATGTTTTCTCCAACTACCCGCACTTTCGGGTGGCGGATATCTCTTCCGATTTTGTACTGACTTCTTTCGTCGTTCCTTTTAAAATAAGGATTGTAAGGTCTTCTTTGATTTTGCAAACGGTATAAATTTTATTGAAAAATGGTTTTAATTTCTTCGTTAATCATTTGAGCCAGCTCCTCAGCAGTCACGCTGCCTTTGTCGCCTTCCCCATGTTTACGCAACGATAAGGTTTTGTTATTCATTTCCTGCTCACCAATAATAAGCATTAATGGAATCTTTTTAACCTCGGCATCTCTGATTTTACGGCCGATTTTTTCACTGCGGGTATCGAAGTAAGTGCGAATTTCGTGATTTTTTAAAACTTTTATCACCTCTTCGCAATAATCGTTGTATTTATCGCTGATCGGCAATATGGCAACCTGCACCGGAGCAAGCCAAACCGGGAAATTTCCGGCATAGTGTTCCAGTAAAAATCCGATAAAGCGCTCATGTGTTCCTAATGGCGCACGATGTATAACCAGCGGCATTTTCGGCTGATTATCACGGTCGGTATATGTTAAACCAAATCGCAAAGGTTGTCCAAAGTCAACCTGATTGGTTGCCAATGTAAACTCCCTGCCAATTGCGGAATAAATCTGAATATCGATTTTTGGTCCGTAAAACGCGGCTTCATCAGGAACTTCTATATAGGGAATTCCAGCATCATCCATTACTCTGCGCACCATATCTTCGGTTTTTTTCCATAATTCCGGATTGTCGAGATATTTCTGCCCCAGTTTTTTTGGCTCATGAGTTGAAAAACGCATTATATATTTATCAATTCCAAAAACACGGAAATAATTCAGATACATATCATTTACTGCCTTAAACTCACTTTCAAACTGCTCTTCAGTGCAATAAATATGTGCATCATTCATGTTTAATCCGCGCACACGCATCAATCCAAATAACGCGCCACTTTCTTCATAACGGTAACACATGCCATATTCTGCAAAACGCAAAGGCAAATCGCGATAACTTCTTGGAACAGCACTGAAAATTTTATGGTGATGCGGACAGTTCATGGCTTTGAGATAATATTTTACCCCTTCCATTTCCATTGGAGGATACATACTATCTGCATAATACGGCAAATGTCCGCTGGTTAAATACAAATCTTCTTTAGCAATATGCGGTGTTTTTACGCGCACATACCCTGCCTGTTCTTCTTTCTTTTTAGCCAGTTTTTCCAATTGTTCGATAATAGCAGCGCCATTTGGCATCCACAAAATCAAACCCTGACCAACAGCATCATCGGTGGTGTAAATTTCCAGTTCTTTCCCCAGTTTGCGGTGATCGCGTTTTTTTGCTTCTTCAAGCATTGTAACGTATTCATCCAGCTCGGCCTGTTTTGGAAATGTGATACCATATAAACGGGTAAGCATTTTATTTTTTTCATCTCCCCGCCAGTAGGCACCTGCGATGTTTAACAATTTAATTGCCTTAATTACACCGGTTTCCGGAATATGCGGTCCGCGACATAAATCCACGAAATTGCCCTGCGAATAAAAAGTGATGCTGCCATCTTCCAGGTCGTTGATTAATTCCAGTTTATATTCGTCACCTTTTTCTGTAAAATATTGTAAGGCATCAGCTTTTGAAACTGCTTTTCTGGTGAAAACGGAATTTTTTTTCGCCAGTTCTTTCATTTTATCTTCAATTTTATGCAAATCTTCTGCTGTTAACACGCGACCGCCTAAATCGATATCATAATAAAAACCATGGTCAATAGCCGGGCCAATACCCAGTTTTACGCCCGGATATAAGGCTTCTAATGCTTCTGCCATAAGGTGTGCACTCGAATGCCAAAACGTAGATTTTCCTTTAGGATCATCCCACGTGAGCAGTTTTATAGATGCATCACTTGTTATTGGTCTGCTGAGGTCCCAAACTTCTCCATTCACTTCAGCACTTAAAATTTTTCTTGCCAATCCTTCACTGATCGACTTAGCTACTTCCATTGAAGTAACGCCTTCCTGATACTCACGAAAATTCCCGTCAGGAAATGTAATCTTAATCATCTGTTATTTATCATTTAATATTAATAATCGCTCTTCTGCTACTTTTAAATCAGGGTCTAAATTTAATGCCTGATTGTATAACGATATAGCTTCTTCCGTATTTTTTAATTCTTCAGCACACATTCCCTTACCATAATACCCCATTGCTTTAGCGGGAGCCTGCTTAATGGCAAGGTCGTAAAATCGATAAGCCTGTTGAATAGAATCGATGCCGAAATAAATGGTAGCCAGGTTATAAATGGCATTAGCATCCTGAGGGTCAGCAACAATTATTTTTTTGTAATAATTAATTGCTTCACTCAACCGGCCTCTGTCCTGATAATACTTAGCCTTCGCATAATGTGCTTCATTATTGGTAGGGTCAAGTGCAATGGCATTATCAAAATATTTAATGGCAATATCATTGTTTTGTGCGCCGTATAATAAACCTAACTGCATAAATGCTTCATAATAATCGGGGTCCGCTTCCACGGCGGTCTGAAAATTGGAAATCGAATTTGCAGTATCACCGGTTTCTTTATAAATGATGCCTTTGTAAAAATAGGCTTCACTGTTTTGAACATCAATTTTTAAAACCTGATTGAAAGTTTCACCGGCTTTTTGATACTGTGGTTTGGGTAAATAGAGATAATCGATACCTAAATTGATTAAAATATCAAGATTGTTTGGGTCATTTTTTAAATAATCCTGCAATACGCCAATTGCACCATCGGCGTTGTTGAGTTCAAATAAACAATCGCTCAAACCTAATGCGTGTGTGGCATTCAGCGAATCTAAACGATAGGCTTTTTTGTAATCTTCCAATGCAAATTTCATATTGCCATATTCGAAATATTCGTTTGCACGCGCATAAAATAAACCTGCATTTTGGGGATTTCCTTTAATCTGGCTCGATAAATCAGCAATTTGTGGTGTTAATTGCTCTATCATTTCCAGTGTATCGGCATCATTTTTATTTTGACCCCTGTTGCCAATCAGGTTGGATTTAGACAATAGGAGTCCTCCCGCTACCAAAAGCATAGCGCCAATTCCACCGATTAACCATTTTTTGGAAATCATCATGCAAATTTACGGTTTTAGTCACATTTAACGATGTACAATTCGGCTAAATGATATGATGTACTTAATTTTGCCGCAGATTTACCAAAATATGATTACAATGAATCGTTTTTTAATTTCAACAGCATTTTTGATTGTGGCTGTTTCAGGTTGTAAACAGGGAGCCAAACAAGAAAAACCTGTTGAAGAAGAAATTGCAGTAATTGATACCATCACGTATCCTCAGGAAAAACATCTTAAAAACCTGCACCAACTTACTTTTGGAGGCGATAATGCAGAGGCTTATTTTAGTTTCGACAGCAAAATGATTGTTTTTCAGCGTCGCGATAATAAGGATGTTCCCTGCGACCAAATTTATTACGGGACTATTCCAACAGATGATTCACGATTTGAATATAAATTATTAAGTACGGGAAAAGGCAGAACTACCTGTTCCTATTTTTTACCCGGAAATGACAAGGTTATTTTTGCTTCAACACATGCAAAAGTAGATACTTGTATTGCCGATCCGGATAGAAGTAAAGGTTATTTATGGGGTGTTTATCCAAGTTATGAAATTTATGTTGCTGATTTAAACGGGAATATTGTTCAACAATTAACGGATAATGATTTTTATGATGCGGAAGCTGTTGTTTCTCCTAAGGGAGATAAAATTTTATTTACCAGCAACAGAAGTGGTGATTTAGAATTATGGACAATGAATTTGGATGGTACCGATTTAAAACAAATTACCAACGAGCTGGGATATGATGGTGGCGCATTTTTTTCGCCGGATGGCAACCGTATTGTTTTCCGTGCCAGTCGCCCAAAAACACAGGAAGAAATTACAACGTATAAAACATTGCTTAAAGAACATTTTGTTAAACCAACAGCAATGGAATTATTTACTTGTATGGCAGATGGCAGCGACCTGCGTCAAATCACGACATTAGGTGGCGCAAACTGGGCTCCGTTTTTTCATCCTTCCGGAAATAAAATTATTTTTTCGAGTAACCATACCACCAAACGTGTTCCATTTAATTTATTTATGATTAACCTCGACGGAACAGGATTGGAGCAAATTACTTTTGACACCGTTTTTGATTCGTTCCCAATGTTTAGTTATGATGGAAAGAAATTAATTTTTGCCAGTAACAGAAATTCCGGCGGCACAAGGGATACCAATTTATTTATTGCCGATTGGGTTGAATAATACCTAAAATAAAGTGATGAAAACAATTATAAAAAATACGCAAGTAGTCAGTGATGGAAAAATTATTTCGGGAGATGTACTGATCGGTGAGGAGCGTATTTTGAAAATTGCATCATCCATTTCTGAACCCGGAAATGTTGCAGAAATTAATGGTGAAGGAAAATTTTTAATGCCTGGTATTATTGACGATCAGGTGCATTTCAGAGAACCGGGTTTAACACATAAAGCTGATTTATATACCGAAAGTCGCGCATGTGTTGCAGGTGGCGTTACTTCATTTATGGATATGCCTAATGTGCAACCACCTTCGCTCACACAAGAATTATTAGCACAGCGATATCAACTCGCATCAGAAAAATCTATTGCGAATTATTCATTTTATATGGGTGTGAGCAATGATAATGCGGAGGAAGTATTAAAAACCAATCCGGATAATGTTTGCGGGATTAAAATATTTATGGGTTCATCTACCGGTAATATGCTGGTGGATAATCGTTCAACCTTAGAATATATTTTTAGCAATGCACCGGTATTAATTGCTACACACTGTGAAGATGAAGCTACCATTTTGCGCAACCTGGAATTAGCAAAAGAGGAATTTGGTGAAGATATTCCTGTGGAACAACATCCCATAATTCGTAATGAAGCAGCTTGTTATTTATCTTCATCATTTGCTGTTGAACTGGCAAAAAAATGTAATACACGTTTACACATTTTACATATCAGCACTGCTGAAGAAATTGCTTTATTTAGTAATGCAATGCCATTAAACGAAAAGCGTATTACTGCAGAAGTTTGCGTGCATCATTTATTTTTTGATGCAGATGATTATGCAAAACTCGGTGCGCGCATTAAATGGAATCCTGCAGTAAAAGATAAACGCCACAAGCCGGAATTGTTAAAAGCATTACTCAACGGCACACTCGACGTAATTGCTACCGACCATGCTCCGCATACACTGGAAGAAAAGGCGAATAAATATATTAAATGTCCGGGTGGTGCGCCAATGGTGCAGCATAGTTTACAAATAATGCTCGATTTTTATCACAAAGGGCAAATAACACTACCACAAATTGCTGAAAAAATGAGTCATAATGTGGCTACCTGTTTTCAGATTAAAGAACGTGGATTTATCAGAGAGGGCTATTTTGCAGATATGTATTTAATGGATATCAATAAACTGCATACTGTAACGCCGGAATCATTAAAATACAAATGTGGCTGGAGTCCTTTAGAAGGATATACATTTAAAGGTTTGGTTGAACATACTTTTGTTAATGGAAATCTAGCCTTTAAAGATGGCGTTTGTTATGATAATGTAAATGGCAAACGTTTGGAATTTGTGAGAGGGTGATATCAATGCCTTGTTTTCACAAACTGCACATTTTCAACTCCATTGTAATGTCTGATACAAAGATAATATGTACCGGAAGACAAATAGCCGACAGGTATTGCGGTTTCTCCTGATAATAAATTGATATTATTTTCTTCCAATACTTTTTTTCCGGTAACATCATAAATAGTAATCGTAGCCTGTTGAATATTATTTGTAACCTGAATAAATAAATTATTTTCTACCAGCGTGTTTACTAATTGTATATCCTGATTGGTAAATTCCTGAGTTGCAGTTGGAACTGTTAAAGGCTCGCCCCATGTCCCATATTTATTTTTATAATAAACCAGTTGATAATCATATTCAGCTTCAAGGCCATTGGTTCCATAAGATTGATATAAACCAACATGAGCAGCATAAATCTCATAACTTTGAACACTCATATTTAGATATTCAGTGCAATTTTCACTTTCAGTAAAATCATAATCATAATTTACTTTATGCGTATATCCAAAATCCGGGTTAAATTGTGTTGTATGAAATACTGATGCGCCATACTCTGTAAAATTATCTTCTTGCGGTATAAGTTGTGGCGTGTTCAATCCTAAATAAACGGACATTGGAATTTTGCTTATTATTGTTGAATCCGAAATATAGGTGGTGTCAAACGACATGTAGTTTTGCTTTGTTTCATAAGAATTTTCAAGCCAAGTTAATTGCAGTGTATCACCAAAAATAGACTTATCTGTTAATTTAAACGTAATTAGTGCATGGCTATAATAAAAATGATCAGTAACTACATAATCATAATGAAATTCATCATTTATTTCAAAATTGAATATGCTGTCTGTATTAGGAATAAAAACACCTGCATATGGTAACGATGTTCCGACAAGATTGGTAATTGCAGTGCTTTCGGGAAATGTAAATAAATCGGTTGATTGGATTAAACCATAAGTTTTTGAGAGTTTAAATTGATAACCATTCAGGTCATGACTTATAATAACATTATCGCTATCTTTTAAATAAATTGAAAAAGTTAAAACAGAATCTGCAGCACCTAAAACCGGCTCTAAAGTTTTATCATCAACATGTGCCCACCAGAGTGCATTTTCTGCTTGTTTATTAAAAATCCATTCTGCCCCAATTGATGAATTTGTAAATAAAAAAAGGCTGTCGGAACTCAAAACCGGGTTTTCTGTTTTAAGGATACAATAATTGCCCGGACCTAAAGTAACATATTTAGAACCTAAAAAAGCGGGTAATAAACATACATCGAGTCCGGTTGTAAAACGTAGTATTGGATTGCAATAAAAGGTAGGTTGTCCGGCCACAACAATGGTAGAATCTAATTTAATGCTAATAATTTCTGTAGAAGGAATTCCTGAAATATCTGTAGCATTATAATAATGTGTTGCACCTTCACGTACGGGTTCGAAATTTTGAGCTTGAATGTGCGTTGCGGCTAATAGCAGTATAATTAAGTAAACGTGTTTCATATTTACGGTATCTCAATTAAAGTTATCCGATTTTTTATTAGGATAGCATGCAGGGTAAATTTATTACACAATTTTGACGATTAGCATTACCAACCTTTAGTTGCAATTATTCCTCACCTTTTTCTTCCTCCTCCTCAACATCCCCACTTTTATTCAGCCATTCTTTAATGCGTTCTATATGTTCGCTGATGTCTTTTTCCTGCAGATATTTCACACCCTGATCCATGGCATAAGCCAATACTGTTTTAAACAGATTTTTTTTGCTGCGTTTAAATAAAAATCCGCCTGCAGAAACGGCAGTTACTAATTTGAGCGTTGTGTTTAACCAGCCACTGTTGTCGGTTCCGCTGCCTAAGGCAGACTTAAATAGTTTATTGCCGGTTAATGTATTAAATAAATTTAATGCCGGGGCAACCTGTCCGCTAATTGTATTATAATGTTGTTTAAGATCTTGTTCTTTTTCTTTAACCAATCCTCTTAAACGCAATTTTTCCTGTTGCAATTCTGCAAGGGATGTAATTTTTATTGGTTCCATGGTATATTAATCGGCGTTAAATTCTTTGATAAATGCATTAATGATTTTCATTTTTAAGCTGCCTTTGCCCATTCGCAGAACAATTAAACCAAGTATGAGATAAAAGCCTGCTAACACACCAAAACCTGCAGCAGTATTATTCAGTACATTTCCCAACATATAAGAAAGCGCAAAGGAGCCAAAAATAAAGCATAATACAAAAAATATGACTGCGGTGCCGGTAGTAATTAATCCTGCAAGTGCAACAGAAACTTTTTCAGAAACATTGAGTTGCACTAATTGCATACGTAAATCGATATATTCTTTTACATCGTCTACAGCATTATTAATGTTTTCGCCGAGTTTGTTGTTTTCGTTTTCCATAATGAACTATTGTAGATTAGGTATTTTCATCCTCACCCTGCATTACTGCAAGCTCGCTTCTGTTGTCCTGATAAATTTGAGCAAGAATGATAAATAAACTTATTATTAAAGGTCCGTATAAAATGCCCATGATACCAAAAATCGGAATCCCGATAACAACACCAACAATGGTTATGAGTGGGTGTGTATTTGCAATCCGTTTTCCAATTGCCATTCGGATGAAATTATCTACTGTTGTAACAATTAAATAACCGTAAATAATAATTCCGATACCTGCAAAAGCATTTTCGTTTGACAATTCAATGATACCGGCCGGAACAAAAATTAACGGTGAACCAAATAAAGGTATCATACTTAAAAAGATACCAATTACACCCCAAAATATTGGATCAGGAATACCGAAAATCCAGAATCCCAAACCTAATAGTGTTCCTTGTATAATGGCAATTACACCTTGCCCTAAAATATTTGAATAGGTCATGTTGCGTAATTCATTACCAATTTTTATTGAGTTTGACCGTCTGAAAGGGAGATAATTCATTAATCCTTTTTCAAATGATTTGTAGTTCTTAATTGTAAAGAATAAAATAAAATACATGACAATTATCTGAATAAATGTGCTTGCAGCGCCATTTACCAATGTGCTGACAAAACTCCCGACTTCACTTTTCAGCGATTCGATTGTGTTGTTAATTAAATCAGGTTGTTTTAATGTATCACGAACAAACACATTTAAATTCCCAAGCATTTTATCTGTTAATTCGGGATGGTTTACATAGTACATTGCCTTATTGGTAACGAGACGAACCAGAAAAAAAATCGGTATCACGAGGCAAATAAAAGAGGTAATCAGAATAAGCGTAGTCGTTATGTTGTTATTCCACTTTTTCTTTTCCTGGAAATAGACATTAATGGGTCGAAATAGTACATAAATAATGATGGCACCTAAAATGCCACCTAATATTCTTTCCAATCCTAATGCGATGATAATTCCTAAAAAGATAGTTACGATTAGTACAACGTTATTTCGTTGTTTCAAACTTGAGATACTTAAGGGCATAGACGTGTTTTAGGTAAATATAAGCATAAATTACCTGTTCCTTCAATTTAAAGAACAAAATTGATGGAAATTAATTCATTCTGAGGCGTTTATGCCTTCGAATTATTTTTTCTTTTTCGGTTGCTGCTGCGTTTCACGCATTTTTTGCTGCTGCTTCATTGCATCTTCCAAACGTTTAGCAAATCCTGATTTTTGTTTCTCAGGTTTCGCCTTGTTTTCCTGAATTTTTCTATGAATTTCTTCATCATTCAGGAAGAAACGGCGGATACTCCACTGCTGACCAAAAGTTACCAGGTTACTTACAAAGTAATAGTAAGTTAAAGCGGCAGGAGAGCTGTTCAGGAAGAAAAAGAAGAAAACAGGTGTAAGGTATTGCACTGTTTTCATCGGACCTTGCAATTGAGCCGTATTCTGCATATTCATACGAATATATAATACAGAACTCAGGGTCATCAAAACACAGAATATACTAATGTGATTTCCGATGAGCGGTATTGTTGTGCCCCAATGAATTATATCATCATAAGTAGAAAGATCCGGTGCCCATAAAAATGATTGCTGACGCAAATCGATAGTTCCCGGGAATAAACGGAACATGGCAATTAAAATCGGCATGGAAAGTAAAGTAGGAATACATCCACCCATCGGGTTTACTCCGGCTTTTCGATATAACTTTAATTGTTCCTGACCTAATCGCGCCTGATCATCAGCGTATTTTTCACGTAATTCGGTTAACTCCGGATTTAATACCCGCATTTTTGCCATCGAAAGATACGAGCGATAAGTAAGCGGCGTTAATGCCAGTTTAATTATTAATGTCATCAACAAAATAATTAAACCGTAATTTTTAATCATACCACTTAACCAGTTAAATAAGGGAATAATGGCATGTGTGTTTATCCATCCTATTATTCCGCTACCTGTTGGTATAATGGTTTCCATACCTAAATCCAGCGCATTTAATGCCTGATAATCGTTTGGTGCTATATACCATTGCATGGGAACGGTAAAATCTGATTTACCATTATAAGTAAGATATAATTCAGTATTACAACTTTTTACAAACGATGAAGTATCATCTGCAAAAACTTCTATTTTCCCTTTGCGGTCGAAACTTTCTTTCGCAATAAGTGTGGTATTAAAAAACTGTTGCTGACAACTTACCCATTTTACAGGAGCTTCAAATTTTAATTCACCATTGGTATTTTTATAATCAATATCACCATCAACATTACTGAAATATAATTTAGAATACTGGCGTTCATATTTGATATTTTTTTCCTGCTCCTGCATCTCATTTTTCCAATTCAAAATAATGATTGGATCCTGGCGGGAAATAATATTTTCAAACCCTTTAAATTGAACGTTATAGTCAACAAGGTATTCAGTACCTGTAAATGTATACGATTGGATTAATGAACTTCCACCCCCTAAATCGGCAATAAACTGAATTGATTTTCCATCAGAAGATTTGGCAGCGGTAAAATACAGCTCTTCCGTGTTAATCATTTTATCGTTTTGATACTTAAAATTGTAGTTGAAACGATTATTGGCACTGTTCACCAAATCAACCGGTCCACCATGGTAGTTTTTATGTGTTTTTAATTCTGCACGAACAATATTTCCGCCTTTATTGGAAAAAACGAGTTTGATTACCTCATTTTCTATAGAATCCAGTTTTTCGGCTCCCTGGGCTACGTCAGAAAAACGGCCGAAGGCATTCTGGCTTTTAATTGCAGCCAGTGAATCTTCCATTTTCAGGATAGCTTCAGGAGAAAGTTTGCTTTTAATACTATCGGGAATCGCACTTGCCGAATTGGAAATAACAGCTTCTTTAGTTTCTGTTACAATCGGGTTTTTAAGCAGATTGAGGGAATCTTCAACACGTTTGATTGAGTCTTCAGTAGCTTGTTTTTTAGCCTGCGCTACTCTTTCCTGATTAGCGAAGCGGCTCTGCATGAAGAAAAATGCGATGATGAGAACTCCCAGCAGTACGAAGCCTATTACATTATTACGATCCATTGATATTGATAATTGAGCGGCAAAGTTAGGTTATGCTTACCCATTGACAAAGAAAAGTTCAAATGTTATGGGCTCGTTGGAACTATGACGTTCAACAACGAGCCCATATTGTATGCTCAAAGCCTTTATTTTATGGTTTTGGCGAGATGATCAGTCTTCACCCGACTTGTCATGTTTTTTTTCTTTGAAGTCTATCGCAGCCTTAACAAAGCCCACAAACAGCGGATGTGGTGTTTCAACCTTACTTTTCAGCTCAGGGTGAAACTGCACGGCTAAAAACCACGGATGGTCTTTGAGTTCCACAATTTCCACCAGATTTTGCTGCGGATTGAGGCCGGTTGCCATCAAACCTTTGGCTTCATAATCTTTCAGATACTCATTATTAAACTCATAACGGTGACGGTGGCGCTCCGTAATATGTTGCGATTTATAAATTTCGTAAGCCTTGGTTTTTTTGAATAAACGGCAATCATAACTTCCCAAACGCATGGTTCCGCCTTTTTCGGTTACCTCCAGTTGTTCTTCCATCATGTGAATTACCGGATGTTTGGTTTTGGGGTTCATCTCAGTGCTATGTGCATCTTTCAATTTCAGCACATTGCGACCAAATTCAATAACTGCGCACTGCATACCCAAACAAATGCCAAAAAACGGAATTTTATTTTCGCGCACATAACGAATTGCAGTAATTTTTCCTTCAATTCCTCGATCCCCAAATCCTGGTGCAACCAGCACTCCGTCTAGGTCTCCGAGTTTTTCACCTACGTTAGTTTCAGTAATATGCTCACTTTGAATGGAAACAACTTTTACCTTACACTCATTGGCAGCTCCGGCATGGATAAATGATTCTAAAATAGATTTATAAGCATCTTGTAATTCAACATACTTACCAACCAGACCAATTTTAACCGAATTGGTTGGGTTTTTTAAGCGAGATAAAAATGCTTTCCAGTTGGTTAAATCAGGCTCGTTTCTTTTAGGCAGTTTTAGTTTGGTAAGCACAATTTCATCAGCATTTTCTTCCAATAAATGCAGAGGCACATCATAAATCGTTTTAACATCGAGTGCCTGTAAAACTGAATTCACATTCACATTACAGAATAATGCGATTTTTCTGCGAAACTCTTTTGGAAGCGGATGTTCAGTTCTGCACACCAGTATATCTGCCTGTAAACCACTTTCCAGCAACATTTTAACAGAGTGCTGCGTAGGTTTGGTTTTAAGTTCGTGTGCTGCATTTAAGTATGGAATCAGGGTTAAATGGATAACGATACAACGTTTGTCCCCAAGTTTCCATTTAAGTTGTCGAACTGCCTCTATATAAGGTAGTGACTCAATATCGCCAACGGTTCCGCCAATTTCGGTAATTACGATATCATATTCGCCCGATTCGCCTAAAAGCAGCATTCGGTTTTGAATCTCATCGGTAATGTGCGGAATTACCTGAACGGTTTTACCTAAAAATTCACCTGCACGTTCGCGGTTGATAACATTTTGATACACGGCTCCGGTGGTTACGTTATTAGCCTGTGATGTTTCAATTCCGAGAAAACGTTCATAATGACCAAGGTCAAGGTCGGTTTCGGCTCCATCTTCTGTAACATAACATTCGCCATGTTCGTAAGGATTGAGTGTGCCCGGGTCAACATTAATATAAGGGTCAAATTTTTGAATGGTAACCCTAAAACCGCGAGCCTGTAATAATTTTGCTAATGATGCGGAAAAAATCCCTTTTCCCAGCGACGACGTTACCCCACCCGTAACGAAGATATAGCGAGCTTGATCATTCTTCATAACGGGCTATAAAGGTAAGGTAAATAAAATTGGGGGATATTAACATGATGTTGGTAAAGCAGAAATAAATGGCGATTTCGCTGAAATTACCTGAACCGGCATCCCCTTTAAACACAAGTGGTAACGGGTATTGCCGAAATATTTAATTTAGCATCCTTCAAAAGTTTCATATGCAAAACGAAAATACAATTCAATATTATTTACCCGGTAACCGCCTTGCAAGGGCAACTGTGTTTAACAATACCATTTATTTATCCGGAATTATTGCCGATAATGATGCCATTGATTTTAAAAGTCAGATGGAAAGTGTCTTGAAAAAGATAGAAAACACCCTTGCCGATTTGGGCAGTAACAAAAATATGTTGCTGCAGGTAACAATTTATTTACCTGACATTACCCAATTCGATTATATGAATATTATTTGGGATAAATGGATTACGCCCGGGTTTGCTCCGGCAAGAGCAACAGTGGAAGCAAAATTGGCACATCCACAATATTTAATTGAAATAATGGCGATAGCAGCGCAACCTGCTGTATAAATTATATTTAATATATTTGACTATAATTCATTGTATATACATGTAATATTCTTTAAAAACAATTTATGCAAACTGACCAACTAACTGCTACATATCTCCAAAATAAAAATCAGTTAAAATCTTTTTTACTGCGACTGACTGCGAGCGCTGAAGATGCGGAGGATATTATGCAGGATACTTATATTAAGGCTGCTGAAAAAATAAGCACTTTCCGTGCAGAGTCATCATTAAAAACCTGGTTATTTACCATCGCTACAAATTTGGCAAAAGATAATTTGCGGGCAAAAGGTCGGTGGACAGAAGATGTTACTGATAAGGGAAAGGCAGCTGCATTAACAGATAAAAACTTTTTTGCAGAGGCCATGCAAATTCGTATGACTTCACCACAGGGTGCATTTGAAATTAAAGAGCACATCACTTTTTGTTTCACCTGTATTGCGAAATCGTTACCACTTGAACAACAAATTTGTGTGCTGTTAAAAGAAGTATATGAATTTAAAGTTAACGAAATCACCGAAATTGTAAATACAACTGAAGCAATGGTGAAATATTATTTACATACCGGAAGAGCAAAATTGGTTCAGATTTTTGAGGGTCGTTGTGCGCTTATTAATAAGGAGGGTATTTGTCACCAATGCACGGAACTCAACGGTATATTTAATCCCAAACAGAACCATCAGGAAGAGTTGAACAAAATAGAAATGGCAAAGCAGGCCAACAACCCTGACAAAGAACATTTGTTTAACCTCCGGATGCAAATTGTGCAGGGAATCGACCCTTTCGAGAGCTCATCTGCTGAGCTTCAACTACACCATTATGCCCATAATACCAGGGTTATGGAAAATTTTTTGAAAAAAAGTGAAGTTTAGCCTATCGTTTTTTCCGCCCCAATCGTCAAAAGGTAAATTCAAACAAAATGAAACAGTTCATCACAATTTTAACCTTTATGACAGTAGCAAACATTTCAATGGCTCAAAACGGAACAGCCACTACCACTAAAACCACTTTTAGTCGAGAAACAACCGTAAGTATTTCTATTCAGGCAGAAAGTTCCATTATTTGGAGTTTATTAACCAATGCAGCAGATTATCCAAGATGGAATAGCACTATTATTGCTATTGACGGGACAATTGCGGCAGGAGAAAAAATTGAATTGAAATCTACACTTGACACTACAAGAACATTTAAATTAAAGGTGCTAACATTTCAGCCGGAATCATTATTAATATGGGGCGACAGTAAAGGGCAACGTACTTATACGTTAAGTAAAAATGACATCGGTACGATTACCTTTACGATGACAGAAAAAATTGGAGGTCTCATGTTTCCGATGTATGCGAAATACATACCATCATTTGATGAAGCATTTGAACAATTTGCTTCGGATTTAAAAACTGAAGCAGAAAAAATTATGAAAACCAAATAAAAATTTAATTTATGAAAACAAAAATCGGAACCAAAGACAAACCACTTGCACTTAAAACGCCACCACTTTCATCGGACTACACCATGCATGTTGATGAAAAAGACGGTAAAGAAATTCTGGTATGCACGGTAGGTAAAACTATTTTACATTACGATATGTGTTGTTTAAATGATTTGCATGCTATGTTAAAAAAACATGGTGACTGGATGGAACTTGGCAGCGCGGATGAACAAAAGCCGGCAAAGGAGGGAACTGTAGAAGCCTGGGGTCGTTCAGAGAAAAACCCTGTAGGTGGCTGGTATGGGCTTAAAAAGGGATTTCGCGGACGTTTTGGGATGTATATTCCCCCACTAATGGAGGCGTTGGGACTGGCTGAGGTAACACACGAAGCAAAAGGTAATAAAATGCGTGCCCTTTGATTTAACAATCACTTAACGGGAGTTGCAATTTTTTTTTCATTTATTTGTCCAATAATAAAAACTCGTTCGTAATAGGGTTATAATTAATCAAAAAAAACTAACAGTATGACAGCAAACGAAAATGCTTTAAATTGGTTTGAGATATCGGTAACAGATATTTCCCGTGCGAAAAAATTTTATGAATCCATATTTGGTATTCAAATGCATCAGGAAGAAATGATGGGCATGCAAATGGCTTATTTTCCATATGAAGATATGAATGGAAAGGTTGCCGGAGCTCTTGTTCAAAGTGAAAACCATATACCCAGTATGGATGGGGCAAAAATTTATTTAAATGGTAATCCTGATTTGGATAACGCACTATCAAAAGTGGAAGCTGCAGGTGGCCAAATTATCATGCCAAAAACCTTTATTGCTGACAACGTTGGATATATGGCGTTTTTTATTGATTCTGAAGGCAATAATGTTGCATTACATTCAAATAAATAATTATTTCACAACCCTGATATTTTAATTTTATGAACGAATTTTTATTAGTATTTAGAAATGATGCCGCAGCGGCACAAGCTCAAATGTCGCCTGATCAAATGCAGGCCATGATGAAAACATGGATGGATTGGATTGGTGGCATAGCAGCACAAAACAAATTAGTTAGTTCCGGTAACCGATTAGCACCAACAGGAAAAGTACTGGCGCCTAACAATGTAATTACAGATGGTCCTTTTGTAGAAATTAAAGAAGCCATTGGCGGATATATTATTGTTAAAGCTGATTCGCTTGAAGAGGCTACTACTTTATCGCACGGATGTCCAATATTGGATGTAAACGGAACTGTCGAAATTCGCATGATAATCACCATGGATTGATATTAACCAATATCTTTATAACCTCCTGTTAAACGGGAGGTTATTTTTTTTATGGAGCAACCACAAATATTACCCGATTTATTTCGAACAGAATACAGCAAAATAGTTGCCGTGTTATGTAAAAATTTTGGTATGCAACATATTGAAATGGCTGAAGATATTGCCGGAGAAACATTTTTGCTGGCATCCAGCACTTGGGGGTTAAAAGGTTTACCTCAAAATCCGACAGCCTGGTTATACACGGTTGCTAAAAATAAAGCAATTGATTATTTAAAACGAAATACCAATTTTAAAAATAAAATCGCACCTGACTTATTTCGTATATCGGATAAAATCGAAACCATTGAAACAAATTTATCGGGAGCATATATTAAAGATAGTCAGTTGCAAATGATGTTTGCAATTTGTAATCCTGCCATTCCGGTTGAATCACAAATTGGTTTATCCTTAAATATTCTTTGTGGTTTTGGGGTTGAAGAAATTGCAGAAGCTTTTTTAACAAACAGAGATACGATTTATAAAAGGCTTCAGCGTGCCAAAGAAAAATTAAGAACTGAAAATATAAAAATTGAATTACCACCTAAGGAAGAAATTGCTGCCCGTATAAATACTGTTCTTACAACCTTATATCTTTTATTTAATGAAGGATATTATTCTACATCGCAAAATACGACATTACGAAAAGACTTGTGTATAGAATCGATGCGCTTAACTTTAATGCTTATCGAAAATCCACTGACAAATTCACCTTCGGCAAATGCCTTGTTAGCATTAATGTGTTTTCATGCATCTCGTTTTGATGCACGTTTAAATAGTACGGGTGAAATTGTATTGTATGAACATCAGGATGAAAACTTATGGAACAAAGCGTTAATACAAAGAGGAGAGCTTTACCTGAATTTAGGTTCCGGTGGTAAAGAGGTATCAAAATACCATCTGGAAGCAGCAATAGCCTATTGGCATACCCAAAAACAGGATACCAATGAAAAATGGGAAAATATTTTACAGATTTATAATAAACTGCTTCAAATTGAATATTCTCCTATTGCTGCTTTAAATCGCACCTATGCGCTCGCAAAGGCAAATGGAACTCAAGTAGCCATTATTGAAGCTGAGAAGCTTAAATTGGATGGGAATCAACAATATCATGTGTTGTTGGGTCACTTATATCAAAAAATTGATAAAATAAAGGCAAAGTATCATCTACAGGTTGCAAAAACCTTAACTAAAAGGACAGCTGATAAAAATTATCTGGACTTGCTTATTTCGGAGTTGGAAAGTTAATTTCAGCGACTCAATTTACACTTTACTGGTTTCCAATGCATTAATTCAGGTAATTCAAGTAATTCTGATTATTATGATATCAATCAAGAACTAATTGTCATTTAATTAGGTTTATAATGTTTTGCGCAGTAAATTGCACTATTCCTGCGTACTAATGAGAGTAGCTTTCAAAAATTTTGTTTAAGTTACTATAATTAATTTATAGTAATTACACCTTTATAAATCTTTATCCCAATTGAAATTATATATTAAATATATGGTGAGTATTCGCTGCAAAATGATGGTGAAATCAGAGCTTGAAGATTTAGGTATACACTATGGTACAGTTGAATTAGGGGAAGTAGACATAAAAGGAACCATTAGCGAGTCACAACTGCTAGCCTTAAGAAATGGTTTAGCGGCTTCAGGTTTAGAATTGATGGATGACAAAAAGGCAATTTTAATCGAAAAAATTAAAGGTGTTATAATTGAAATGGTACATTATTCTGATGATAGACCTAAAAATAAATTTTCAGAATATCTCAGTGAAAAGCTCAATTATGATTATACCTATCTTGCCAATTTATTTTCAGAGGTAACCGGAGTAACAATAGAACATTTTATTATTGCACATAAAATTGAAAAGGTAAAAGAGCTGCTTATTTATGATGAACTCAATCTCACTCAGATATCCTACAAGCTTAATTACAGTAGCGTTGCGCACCTTTCCAATCAGTTTAAAAAAGTTACCGGATTAACACCTACCTTTTTCAAAAATTTAAAATCACATAAGCGGAAAACATTAGATGATGTGTGAATATTGTAACACTTAAAGTCAATTGTGTAAAATAATAAATATAGTTTAGATACATCTTTGTATCCAATAAATTATATAGGTTATGAAAAACAATTTAAGAAAAGCAATTTCATTTACAATCATCACAGTAGTGTTTGCTTTTACCCATTTACAGGCTCAACATGCAGAGATAGGAGCGAGATTTATGCCCACTTTTTCATCTTTTGATGTAGTAAATTCATCAGGAGGTGTAGTAAAAGGAACAATAACAATTGGATATGGCGCAGGCTTAATTGCAGGTGTATATTTAGGTGAACATTTTGGTGTTCAGGGTGAGGTAATTTATAGTGTAATAAATCAAAAGTATACTGAAGTTGATGTTGAACAAAAAGTTACGTTAAAGTATATTAATATACCGATTTTAGCCAGTTTTAATACCGGTAAATCAAATCCGGTTAACTTGAATTTTGTTGCAGGACCTCAATTTGGAATTAGCGTAGGTGGGGCATTTGATGGCTCTGTTGAAGGCGACAGTGTTGTGCTTGATCCACAGGTGAACGTTAAAAAAGGTGATTTAGGTTTTGCTTACGGTGCCGGTCTCGATTTTGGCTTAGATCAGGAAAATATGGTTCGTTTAGGTTTAGGTTTCCGTGGAGTTTATGGTTTACTTGATATCAGCGATGATAGTAAAACTCAAACCAACGATAAATATTATGTTTTAGATCGTACGCATATTAAAACTTATGCTGTTTATATGGGGCTGTCAGTGTTATTTTGATATATAGTGCTTAGGCACTTCATTAAATGTGCTGAAATTAACCTGCTCTTACCGGGCAGGTTTTTTTATTTGCAAAACCGTGAATTATGTAATAATTCTTTTTAATTGTATAATTAAAATATTAGTGTGTATAGTAGCTTTGAAAAAATGAAATTTACACTGTGAAACACACACTTTTTTTACCCGCAAAAGCGGCGCGCACTCTGGTTAAGTATCCAATAACTCACTTTAAATACGAGCTGTTATCGCCTAATGAAGCTGTAATGTTATTGCCTGAATATATACCCGTTTTGCAGGCACTTTGTATACAATATAATCAATCTGTTAAAATCACTCTATTGTAATACAATTATATCCTAAATTAATATAAATCCAACAAAAATGAAAAAAATTAAAAATTACCTTGTAATTACTGCTGTATTGTTTGTAACAGTAATTGGATGTAAATCCGCATCTGAAAAAAATAATGATTTAAATGCCACTGAAGAAGAAATGCAGGATGCTCAGAAAAATGCAAAAGAGGCTGAACAAAACTTATTAGAAAGTTCAGAATGGTTAGAATTTGAAAAAGCAGCTAATCTTGCCATTGCTGAAAATGAAACAAAAATTGCCGAATTACGCGTTAAAATGAGTAAATCAGGGCGTACATTTGATAAATTGTATGAAAAAAACATAGATCGTTTAGAAGAAGAAAACAGAAACTTGAAAATGCGTTTGGAAGCATACAAAAAAAGTCAAAGTGGCTGGGAAAGTTTTAAAGACGAATTTAATCGCGATATGGAAAATCTTGGTAACGCAATAAGAGACTTAGGAGTTGACAATAAATAGTAGTATATTTGTTCAATATGGAAGTTGGAGAAATAGAAAAATCGAAAGTACTCATAACGGTTGAGATAATTGAATATATTCCCAATTCAGTTGTAATAAAAACAATTTTAAAAAAATCTACAGGAAATATTAGTGTAATGTCGTTTGATACCGGTGAAGGTTTAACGGAAAAAACCACACCTTTTGACACATTTGCTCAAATAATTGAAGGAAAAGCCGAGATTGTAATTAAAGGGGTTTCAAATACGCTGGAAACAGGCGAATCTATTGTTATTCCTGCTCATGCGGCTAATCTGATAAAAGCAAATGAACGCTTTAAAATGATTATGACAGTGATAAAAAGTGGTTACGAATGATTTAAAGTTGTTCGATAAATGATTTTTGTTATTTTTTAATCCGACGAGTGATATTAACTTTCTGTTTAACACTGGCCAAATGCTATCGTCGGAAAACAATATATTTAATCAATCCTATAAGGATATACTTAATTTGGTCAAAGCAAATTACCCTGATGGTTTATCAGAGGAAGATGCTAACCACAGGTTAAATACAAACGGCAAAAATATGTTACGCGAAAAACGAAGTATAAACGTTTTTCGCGTTTTTGTTATGCAACTTGCCAATTGGCTGATTGGCATTCTCTTTATAGCAGCCGGTATCACCGTTTTTTTAGGTGAATATGTTGATGCCGGTATTATTTTATTGGTTGTGTTTATCAATGCATTGTTAGGCACCATCCAGGAAATAAAGGCAAATAAAGCGATTTCCGGCTTACAAAATTTTGTAAAACTGAAATCGCACGTAAAACGGAATAATAAAATTATTCATATTGAAGCTGAAAATCTTGTTGTAGGTGATATTGTTATTTTAGAAGCAGGGAGTTTTGTTCCTGCCGACTTATGTTTAATTACCAGTGCTCAGCTTCAAATTAATGAATCTACACTTACCGGTGAGTCAATTCCTGCAAACAAAAATGCAACAACTGATACTCCGGATGCACAACAGGGCGATAAAAGTAATTTCGCATTCATGTCAACGCTGGTTACAAACGGCACTGCAGAAGGTGTTGTATTTGCAGTAGGCATGGATACTGAAATTGGAAAAATTGCCGACCTGTTAAATACCCAAAAAAGGGTGGATACGCCACTTGAAAAAAGATTAAATCAATTAGGGAAAAAAATAGGACTGGCTGCCATTGTGATTTGTATTTTGATTTTTATAATTGGCGTGCTGCAGGGAAAAAAGCCCGGAGATCTTTTTTTAACCGCTGTTTCACTCGCTGTTGCAGCCATCCCTGAAGGACTTACTGCAATTGTTGCTGTTGTTTTATCAATTGGTGTTACAAAAATGGCCAAACAACATGCTATCGTAAAAAAACTCGCGGCCGTTGAAACACTTGGTTCGGTAAATATTATTTGCACCGATAAAACCGGAACATTAACCCAAAATAAAATGACCGTACAACAATATTTTGTATGGGATACTATTTTGGAAGTTACTGAAAACAAAGATGAAAAAACGACACCGGTTTTAAAAAAAATGCTGGAAACAATGGTGTTGTGTTCCAATGCAACTTTTATTGATAATGAAAGCACCGGTGATCCGACTGAAATTGCACTGCTGCACTTTTATGATAACTATGCAACTGACAGGCAAAATTATATTCAAATAAATAAACGATTGCTTGAAAACCCGTTCGACGCCACGCGAAAACGCATGTCGACATTGCATCAACATGCAAACGGATTTGTTGTTTCGGCCAAAGGTGCAATTGTAAGTATACTCGACATCGCTTCACATATTTTAATTGATGAATCTATAATTCCCATTACAGAACTGCACAAAAAGAGAATACGGGAAGTTGGTGAGCAATTATCTGATAAAACATTTCGGACCCTGGCTGGAGGGTATAAAACTGTACCTGGTTTAATTACCGCAGAACAAATGGAGTCAGATATTATTTTCATTGGTTTAGTTGCAATGTTTGATCCGCCGCGTATTGAAGTAAAACCTGTTATTGAAGCAGCAAAAAGGCCGGAATTGAAACGATTATGATTACCGGAGATCATAAAAACACTGCTTTCGCTATCGCGCGACAATTGGGCATTGCTGAAAATATTGATCAGGTGATTTCGGGCATCGACCTTGAAAAAAATAAAAATTCGAAGCTACCTTTTTCAATAACTCAATATAAAGTTTTTGCAAGAGTTGCTCCTGAACAGAAGGTTGATGTAGTTAAATTATTTAAAAATGAAGGTGCAATTGTGGCCATGACGGGCGATGGTGTAAATGACGCACCATCATTACAGGAAGCGGACATTGGTATAGCTATGGGTAAATCCGGAACCGATATTGCAAGAAATGCAGCTGATATCATTTTAACGGATGATAATTTCAATACCATAATTACGGCTATAGAAAAAGGTCGCAATATCTATAATAATATCAAAAAGGCTGTGCTATTTTTAGTAACATGTAATTTGGGTGAAGTAACTGCTGTGTTTCTTGCCATAATACTTGGAATGGAGGCTCCTTTAATTGCGACACAATTATTGTGGATTAATTTAATTACTGACTCCTTACCAGCTTTAGCTTTGGGTATGAGTAAATCTGATAATGCTGTTATGCAATTTAAACCACGGCCTTCAAACGAGACATTTTTTACAAAAAATAGAACCTGGCGCGTTGTTTTAGCCGGTATTATTATCGGACTGGTTACCTTATGCGCTTATTGTTTTGGTTTTTACACATTTAATGTTTCTCCCTTTGATAATACAATTGATCCGGCTATCATGGAATATTCAAGAACATTGGCCTTTATGGTATTAATTGTTTCACAATTGTTTTACGCTTTGTCACTTCAGCATGTGCAGAAAAGTATTTTTAATAACAAAATGTTTCGTAACAAATTGTTATGGTTTGCTTTAATTGGAGGTATTTCGATTCAATTGATCATTATCTATGTGCCTGTTTTGCGCAATATGTTGCATTTGCAAATACCGGACAAAAATGGATGGCTGGTTATTGTTGTTTTAGGTGCCTTACCGTTATTAATTTCTGAGCTATTTAAAATAATTAAACTCCCAAAACGAGGCTTAAAACGTAGTTAATTACATTCAATATTATGCTTTGTTGTTAAATCTTGGTTAACCCACGCACTTTGAAGCCAACTTATATATAAGAACGTTGAAGCACCGCAATACTGTGGCTTTGATGCATTTCCGCATAAAATAGCACGAAGTGTGAATGTTGTAACTTTAATAAAGTTTTTTGTAATATTTTAATGTCATTTAAACACAACTTTGTGTATAGGTATAAATATTTGCTGTTAGCCATTGTAAACGATTGAATATGAATTCAATTTTGATTTGGTTATATTAAACGATTATTTACGCTAACAATTAAATGACTGATTTAAAATTAATTAAGCATGGTATTTTGCTTGAAAAAACAACAAATGAATTTGAAAATGCCGGGGTAATAAATCCAGCTACTATTGAAACAAATGATACTTTCCACCTATTTTACCGGGCAGTAAGTAAAGGTAATCACTCGAGTATTGGGCATTGTAAATTGTTATCTCCGCTTGTTATTGATACACGCGACGTTGAACCTTTGCTTGTTCCGGAATTTGATTTTGAACTGCAAGGTATGGAAGACCCGCGAATGGTTAAAATAGATGACTTGTATTATTTAACCTATACCGGATATGATGGTGTAAATGCATTGGGTGGATTGGCTGTTTCTAAGGATTTAAAGCAGTTTGAAAAAAAGGGCATTATCGTTCCGCAAGTTACCTATCTTGAATTTAATATCATTACCCAAATCAAATCAAAGATTAATGAAAAATATACCCGTTATAACAGTAACGATAATATAATTGACAAACTTGGTAAACCAATGTATATATGGGATAAAAATGTAATCCTTTTCCCAAGAAAAATTAACGATTATTTCTATTTTTTACAAAGAATAAAACCGGACATTCAATTGGTTAAATTTCAAAATTGGACAGATTTAACACCTGAATTCTGGAAAAATTATTTTATCAATTTCGAGGAAAATATCGTTATGACCCCGAAATTTAAACATGAAATAAGTTATATCGGTGGTGGTTGTCCGCCAATTGAAACAGCCGATGGTTGGTTGCTTATTTACCATGCGGTGCACGATACTATTAATGGATATGTTTATTCCGCCTGCGCTTCATTGCTCGATTTAAATAATCCCTTTATTGAAATTGCAAGACTGCCTTACCCGCTGTTTAAACCACAGGAAAGCTGGGAATTAAATGGTGAAGTAAATAATGTTTGTTTCCCTACAGGAACGCTCTCTGTTGAAGACACACTGTTTATTTATTACGGTGCCGCTGATGAACAAATCGCCTGTGCATCATTAAGTTTATCTGCTTTAGTTAAAGAATTATTACTTAATAAAATTGCTATATGATAACAGAATTTAAAAACCGAACTCGTGGAGTAACATGGACCGCTCCTGTGCAAACCCTTATTGGATACTCTGCTAATAAGTTTGTTAAAAAGCAAGAAAGTAAACCTGAGCTTTTATTTATTACATCTTTTCCAAGCAGAGAATGTGGAATTGCTACCTATTCGCAGGATTTAATAACATCAATCCAAAACAAATTCGGCAATTCTTTTAAAATAAGTGTTTGTGCTGTTGAGAATGGTAACGATGAATACATTTATGATACACAGGTGCGTTTCATTTTAAAGGCTGATCAGCCCGATGCATATACGCAGTTGGCGAAACAAATAAATGCCAATACACAAATTCAATTGGTGCTCATGCAACATGAATTTGGTTTCTACAATAGAAATAAAGATCAGGCGCTGGAATTACTGCAACAGATAAATAAACCCAAAGTGCTGGTATTTCATACTGTACTGCCAAATCCGAATGAAAAATTATTTACGCATGTTAATGCGATGGCTGCTGTTGCAAATTCAATAATTGTAATGACCAATACCAGCTCAAAAATTCTAAATATCGATTATCATATTCCTAAAAGCAAAATTGCTGTAATCCCACACGGAACACACCTCGTAGCGCATACTGATAAGTTGTTGTTAAAAGAAAAATACGGATTAAAAGATAAAAATGTACTGGCGACATTTGGATTAATTAGTTCAGGAAAAAGTATTGAAACCACCCTGAAAGCCTTACCGGGAATTATTAAAAAATATCCGGAGGTAATGTTCTTAATTATAGGGAAAACACATCCAACCATCGTAAAAAATGATGGCGAACAATACCGGAAAATGCTTGAAACGCTTATTGCGGAATTAAATCTCACCAATAACGTAAGATTTGTAAATTATTTTTTACCATTACCTGAGTTATTGGAATATCTGCAACTCACCGACATTTATCTTTTTACTTCAAAAGACCCTAATCAGGCTGTTAGTGGAACATTTTCATATGCATTAAGCTGTGGATGCCCAATTATTTCCACGCCAATACCACACGCAGTGGAAGTTCTGAAAAATGGTTGTGGAATTGTATTTGATTTTGAAGATGTTGCTCAATTGGAAAAATCTATCCTGATGTTGTTGGATGATGAAAAACTGAGGGAAGAAATAACACTAAATGCCTTGCATACTATTGCTGCAACTGCCTGGGAAAATGCAGCCCTGGAGCATGTTAAATTATTTCAAAAAGTTTCAAGTAATAAACTACCTATAAAATATACTGTGCCGGATATTAATTTAAACCATATCAAACGATTAACAACAGACTTTGGTATGCTGCAGTTTTCAAAAATATATGAACCGGATATAAACTCAGGTTACACACTTGATGATAATGCAAGGGCATTAATTGCAGTATGTAAACATTATGAATTATTTGAAGATAAAGAAGATTTAAAACTAATTACAATTTATGTGAATTTTATAAAACATTGTTTGCTTAATGAAAGCTATTTTTTAAATTATGTTGACATTAATAAACAATTTACGGCTCAAAATTATTCTACAAACCTTGCTGATGCCAATGGCAGGGCTATTTGGGCATTGGGCTTCTTATTGTCAAAGGCTGATATTTTACCGGCTCACTTAATTAATATTGGCATGCAAGTATTTGATCGCGCTATTATTTGTATCGATAAAATTTATTCTACCCGTGCAATGGGATTTATTATTAAAGGATTATTTTATAAAAATAATACCTTCCCGTCTAGTGAAAACACGGCACTGATAACCACTTTAGCGAATCGATTTGTTCAAATGTATAAACACGAGAGCGATGAAAGTTGGAAATGGTTTGAAAGTTATTTCACTTATGCCAATAGTATACTTTCGGAAGCTTTGTTGTGTGCATACCTTGTAACCGGTTCTACTGAATATAAAAACATCGCTAAAGAATCCTTTGATTTTTTATTATCTAAAATATTTATAAATGATAAAATCAAAGTAATTTCCAACAAAACCTGGATGCAAAAAAATATTGATTACTCCGGCGACCCTGTGGGAGGCGAACAGCCAATAGATGTGGCGTATACTATTTTAGCTTTAGATAAATTTTATCGTGTATTTGAAGATTTAAACTATCTTAAAAAAATGACCATCGCTTTTAATTGGTTCCATGGCAGAAATCACTTGAATAAAATTGTATATAATCCGTGTACCGGTGGCTGTTATGATGGTGTTGAGGAGTTTGGTGTAAACCTTAATCAAGGTGCTGAATCAACATTGAGCTATTTGTTAGCGAGAGTAACTATGGAAGAAAATGGTAACGTGTTAAAACAAACTACAGGCAAAGAGGTATTCTCAATGAACGTTTTTGAAATGTAGGAATTTTGCAACTCTTATTAGAAATTTTGTAAGCGGCTGCCACGGTTTGAGTAGTAATTTTACTTTACCCAGGACATTCAAATAGTAATTATTGTTTTGATGAGGGATGCGTAGTTATGAAAAAATTAGATAATAAAATTGTTTTTATTACCGGGGGACTTAGCGGAATTGGTTTATCCTGTGCCATTGCTGCAGCTAATGAAGGAGCAACTATTATGGTTGCAGATTTGAAATCGGAAAATGAAGAAGCTGCAATGAACAAAATATTATCTATATCTCCCAAATCACAATTTATTGCATGTAATGTTGGCGATTATAATGAAGTTGAGGCTGCTATTAACACTACTGTAGAAACTTTAGGAGCTGTGGATATTGCTTTAAATAATGCCGGAATTGGTGGAGAACCTAATAAAACCGGAGATATGACTGATGAACAATGGCTTCAGGTAATGAATATCAATTTAAACGGTGTTTTTTATTGTATGAAACATGAAATCACACAAATGCTGAAGCAGAAAAAAGGTGTTATTGTAAATATGTCATCCATTCTTGGTAAAGCCGGGTTTGCAACATCACCACATTATGTAGCAGCAAAACATGGTGTAATTGGTTTAACACAAGCCGCAGCGCTCGAATATGCTGTTTCCGGCATTCGTGTTAATGCAATTTGTCCGGGGTTTATTCAAACACCTTTACTGGCTAAAGCCGGAATAAAAGATCATGAGAAGGCAATGGAACAAATCATTCAATTACATCCTATGAAAAGATTAGGTAAATAGGAAGAAGTAGCTAAAGCCTTTATCTATCTCGCATCTGATGATAGTTCATTTACAACAGGCATTGCCTTGAATGTAGACGGTGGTTATTTAGCGCAATAAAAATTAAATTAAAATATAATGAAACCGGTAATTGGAATTACAGTAAAACATCTCAATAAAAGCACCACACTTTTAACAAAACTGCTCGCAGATGAAATGATGTTGTATATTAAAACACGGAAATTTCACTGGAATGTTACCGGCGAAAGTTTTATGGAGTTACACAAATTGTATGAGCAACAATACAAACAATTGGAAAGCACTATTGATGAAATTGCAGAACGTATCGGGAAATTAGGTGAAAAAACAATTGGCACCATGAAAGAATTTGAAAAACTCAGTACCATAAAAGAATCACCCGGCGAATATCCTGAAACTAAAAAGGCAATTGCAGAATTGTTACATGACCATGAAACATTAATTATTCAACTTCGAAAAGATGTTGAGGAAATTGCTGATAATACCAAAGATGCCGGTACTGCTGATTTTATGACCGGTATTATGGAAGAACATGAAACAACCGCATGGATTTTGCGTCGATATATTAGTTAACAAAACCTTGATAGCTGCTTGTTCCCGTTATTAAACTTAAAAATAAAAACAAACTAATATCAACAAACCAAACAAGCAACAGGTAACACGGTCATTTCTTATTCAGGAATGGCTGTTTACACTGTTTTCTAAAAAAGATTTCATGAATAAATAAAATTAAAATTTATGCCTGCTCTGCTAAATTTAAATTTGCCCAGTAATGGGAGTTGGGAAGAACAAAAAATAAAATTAAAGGAAAAATTTTCTTCCCTCATTGATGCTGACCTAACATTTGAACCCGGTAAAAGGAGTGAAATGTTTGAGCAGCTCGGAATAAAATTGGGGAAATCGCGAGAGGAGCTACAACAAATTATTAATCTTTTATAAAAATAAATTCATAAAAAACATTAATTATTTAATATATTAAATCAAACGTTATGAGAAATTTACTTTACACCATCGCAGTTGTGCTGCTAATTTTATGGGTACTAGGCTTTTTTGTGTATAGTGTTGGGTCTATAATCCACATTTTGCTGGTACTTGCAATTATTTCAATACTACTTAATGTAATTCAAAGAGGAAAAATAACAAAATAAATGAAAAACAATAAACTGATATTAGGATTACTTTCAGGCGTGGCAATAGGTGTTGTTGCAGGATTATTATTTGCACCACATAAAGGTTCCAGAACCAGAAAAAGAATGTTGCGTTCAGGTGCCAATGCCGCCGACCAAATGAAAAATAAGGCACAAGACATGCTAGAAACCGTTGAAGGTAAATATATTGATACTATTCAAACGGCAGAACAAAAAATTAAAAAACTTATTGCTTCTATCCCCGAAATAAATAAATAAGGATTGGTCTTGCTGACTATACCCTACACTGCATTTGTGGTGTAGGGCTTAGCAATTGTATTTGGTGCCAATTTATTGGCTTTTAATACACTAATTTCGTTACTTTTGACGTTAATCAAAAGATTTTACCCGATTTAGTGTATTTAAAACCCAAGCTTTGAATAACATTTTAAAGTTTACAATTTATACGATCATTTTTTTTGGTTGCATTTTTTCTCCCTTTGCAACTAAAGCGCAAAGCGCTTCCTGGTGGTCGTTTGAACTTGCAGGTAGTGGTGGACTTGGTTCTTTTAATTACGAAAAAACGTTCGCCGATAAACCCAATTTTGATTTTAACTGGCGTGTGGGTTTTAGTGTTGCTCCAATAGATAAAAATAATGGAGCCGCGCTGGTTTTTCCGGTTATGGTGCATACTGTTGCAGGTAACGGAAATTTTAAACCGGATCTCGGTATCGGACAAACTTTATCTGTTACAACAAAAGGGCATTTATTTTTTATGTTGCCGGCATCTGCAGGTTGCCGCTTTCAGCCCGAAAATAAAAATTATTATTTACGCCTTTCCTACACACCGATTATCTCCTATTTAATCGATTTCCAAATTCAACATTGGGGCGGATTTACTTACGCTTATACTTTTAACAAATGAAAAAATATTTGTTCCTTATTTCATCTTTGCCATTGTTATTTGCGTGTAACAGCAAAGAATTTTTCGATGGACCAAATCAATATGATGAGGACTTTGAAGCTTACAATCAAATTGAAGATATGTTGAGTGAAGATGATGAACGCTGGTCGTATTTTCAACTTACCTATCCCGAAAATGAACTTACTATTGACAGTTCATTTGCATTTGAAGGAAATCAATGTATAAAATCATTTGCACAAAAATCAACAGATGAAAATGGCGCTTCAAAATGTAGTTTCAGTAAGCATAATATGGCATTTTGGGAAAACGAAACGGTCACTTTATCTGCTTGGTATTATATGGTTGGTGAAGCTGATGCACAATGGATTTTTTTTATGGATTTGGAAGAACAGGTTGCTATAGGAGCCGGCCCTGGTATGCGATTAGCAATGGTCGATAATGCCATTCGGGTGGAACATAAATATTTTAATCCGGATATTATTCAACTGGCAGGAGCAGAGGTTTTATTTCCAAGAAATCAATGGGTACATCTTGTATTTGAAACCAAACTATCTAAAAAACACGATGGTTATGTAAAAGTTTGGCAGGATGATGTACTTATTCTTAATCAGCAAAACTGGAAAACACTGCCAACCGATTTTCTCTATTTTCAGCAGGGCACCAAGGGGATGTATTCTTCAATTGAATTTGGTATTACGGCAAATACACATGATAATGATATGGTAGTATATGTGGATGATATTTCAGTTTATACTAATTAATATCCCGTTGTTTTAATACCATGGCGCGGTATTGTTTTGGTGTTACACCTTCTATGCGTTTAAATTGTCTGTCGAAATAGTTTAATGAAGAAAATCCCGTTTCATAACAAATATGTGTAATGGTCATATTGTAGTCGGCCAATAATGTTTTTGCCTTTTTAATTTTTTCTCGTAAAATATATTCCAGCGGACTTAAGCCAAATTCATTTTTAAATGCACGGTAAAATGTTGGAACACTCATGCAGGCTTTAGTACTTAAATCACTAATTTGAAATTGTTGATTAATATTCACCCGAATATAGTTCATAACAAACGAAAGCGGATTTCTTCCGGTTGTTAAAGTAGATTTATCTTCAACATTTAAGTTCTGACTTTGAATGATGCGCACTACCAGCTCTTTAAGTGCAATATCTGCCAATATATCTTTTTCTCTGTCACCACTCGAACAAACATCTATCAATTTATTAATTGTAGTGGCCAGTTCATAATTATTTTGGAAATGATATTCATTATGTCGGAGCTGCCAGTAGTCGTTGCTTTCATTTTTTGGATAATCTTCATTTAAACGATTTACTATTTGTTGTATCTTCTGACTTTCTAAAGCCAATGCAATACATTGGGTAGGATTATTTTTTGTTGCTTCCGGAAAATCTATTTTCATGGTTACATTAGCAGGCACTAAAACTGTTTCACCCGGTAAATAATCAAACCCGGGATTATCGTATAAATGCATAACTTTTTTACCACGCAACATACTTGTCACTACAAAATCACCAAACGTAAGTGGCACCAGAGCCGACTCTTTAAAGGTCTCAAATAAATTCAGCTCACAAAAATTTAATGAATAAATTTTGCGATTTTCAACCAGCGTTTTGAGCGATTTCTCTTCACTCGGTGCTATGGATTTTAGTTTGAACTGCTGCGGCATAATAGAATAGATGTCTATACAAATATATTAGTATTCACGACACTTCCAAATGACTTTTAACCACTTTGAGAAAAATGTCCTATAGTTTGATAAGATTGTAGCAAATCCACTAGCACGATTTTGTCAAAATTGTCAAATAATTCAAAACTATTTAAACTATGGCACAAGATCGTCCAACTTTTAAGCCGCGCTATGACAACTTCATTGGCGGGCAATTTGTTCCTCCGGTTTCCGGCAATTATTTTGATAACGTAAGCCCTATCGATGGCAAAGTATTTACCAGCGCAGCCCGTTCAGGTAAAGAAGACATCGAATTGGCGCTTGATGCAGCTCATGCCGCTTTCCCAACTTGGAGTAAGTCTTCAGCAGCTTCACGTTCTATTTTATTAAACAAAATTGCAGACTTAATGCAGGAAAATCTTGCTTACCTCGCAACCATTGAAACTATTGATAATGGAAAACCTTATCGCGAATCATCGCTTGTAGATTTACCATTGTGTATCGATCATTACCGTTATTTTGCCGGTGTAATTCGCGCTGAAGAAGGTTCTATTTCTGAACACGATGAACATACCGTTAGTATTTGTTTAAATGAACCTATCGGTGTGGTAGGGCAAATTATTCCATGGAATTTTCCTTTGTTAATGGCAACCTGGAAAATTGCTCCGGCATTAGCTGCCGGTTGTTGTGTTATAGTTAAACCTGCCGAACAAACGCCAACCTCCATTATGTGCTGGCTCGAATTAATTAAAGATATTTTACCTCCGGGTGTATTGAATGTTGTTACGGGCTTTGGACCTGAAGCAGGTAAACCACTTGCACAATCACCGCGTGTGGCAAAAGTATCTTTCACAGGCGAAACTACTACCGGTCGTTTAATTATGCAATATGCGTCTGAAAATCTAAATCCTGTTACCATGGAATTAGGTGGTAAATCGCCAAATATATTTTTCCCTTCTATTGCAGATGCTGATGACGCTTATTTTGATAAAGCTATAGAAGGTGCAGTACTTTTTGCCGTTAATCAGGGTGAAGTTTGTACTTGTCCTTCCCGCATTTTAGTGCATGAAAGTATTTACGAAAAATTCATGAGCCGTGTTGTTGAAAGAACAAATGCAATTAAAATGGGAAATCCATTAGATATGAATACCATGATGGGTGCTCAAGCTTCAAACGATCAATACGAAAAAATTAAATCGTATTTAAATATTGGTCGGGAAGAAGGTGCTGAAGTTTTATGTGGTGGTGATGTAAAACAATTGGATGGTGATTTATCCGGAGGATATTATATTCAACCAACCATATTTAAAGGCCACAATAAAATGCGCATTTTTCAGGAAGAAATTTTCGGACCGGTTACCTGCGTTACCACTTTTAAAACTACTGAAGAGGCCATTGCAATTGCCAACGATACCATGTATGGTTTAGGAGCTGGTGTTTGGACGCGCGATGCACATGAATTATATCAGGTACCACGCGCCATTCAGGCAGGTCGTGTTTGGGTAAATTGTTATCACGCTTATCCTGCACATGCACCATTTGGTGGTTATAAAAAATCCGGTTTCGGACGCGAAAATCATAAAATGATGCTTGACCATTACCGTCAGACAAAAAATATGCTGATTTCTTATGATAAACAGAAATTAGGTTTCTTCTAAATAATGAGGATTAATTAATGAGCAACCTCTGAAATTTTCGGAGGTTGCTTTTATAATTTCAATTATGATATTCAGAATTTTAATTACACCCGCCGCTGATGAATTAATTAAGCAGTTAAAATTACAACATGGCGAACTCATGTTTCACCAAAGTGGCGGTTGCTGCGACGGCTCTCAGCCAATGTGTTTTCAAAAAGGTGAATTCCGTGTGGGCAATAGCGATGTGTGTTTAGGTATAATTGCCGATTGCGAATTCTGGATGAGCAAAGATCAGTTTGAATACTGGAAACATACACAACTCACCATGGACGTTACCAATGGAAGAGGCTCCAGCTTCTCACTCGAAATTCCATTGGGGAAACGATTTATTATTCAATCTCGCTTATTTACCGATGCGGAAATAGCAAACCTCAGCCCTGTTTGGTTTTGTGAAGATTAACCGCTAACTGATTTCTTTTTATTTTTGTGTTTCAACAACACAATTATTTTGAAACTGATTGCCATAGTTACCGATTTTCATTTCGATGAATCTTTTCCCATTGAGCAGGGCATCGATGCACATAAAAATTGGCAAATTATTCTCGATGACATTAAAAAACGAAATGTAAATCAGATACATATCGGTGGTGATATCGGTGAAAAAAAATCTAACTTCATTTTTTTTAGCGAATTAAATTATCTCGGAATTCCCTATTCGTTATCCATGGGAAATCACGATTATTACGACGAAGCAAGTAAACACTTTTTTCGGACTAACGCGAATAATGAACAGGCTTTGTATTATACGGAAGAAGATGAAACCAATTTGTTTATTTATCTCGATTCATCATCTGCTACCATTAGCGACACACAATTAAAATGGTTTGAGGAAAAAATTCAATCAACAAAAAAAATTACAGTATTTGTTCATCATCCAATATTACCTGTTGATACGGTGGTAGATAAATTATACGCCCTCACCAACAGGGATGTATTGGCAGAAATGCTTTTTAAGCTTCAACAACCTGTTACGTTATGTTGCGGTCATTACCATCTGGAACATATTCAAACTATAAAAAACATTACGCAGTATGTCACCCCGGCTGTATCTTATCAAGTTAAACCCAATACGGAGGAAGTTGTAATAGACAATAAAAACTTTGGTTACCGACTGCTTTTAATCAGGAACGATAAAATTCAAACTGAATGTGTTTGGTTTTCAAATTGAATTTATTAAATTTGACATAACCAAATTGCTCAGGTTATGAAAATTCATTTGTGTATTATCCTGGTTTTGGTATTTGTAAAAACCACAAATGCGCAGTTACCGATAGCTGCAGATTCTATATTTAATTATATTCAATCTAATTCTGTTTATACTTCTGCAAACTGGTCGGCAATTCAGGTTGACTTTAAACAAAAATTAACCTCCGCATCTAATGATATTGATTCTATTCATGCATTAGTAAGTGTTTTTGAACAACTAAATGATGTTCATTCATCAATCACTTACAATTATAAACAATATGGATATTATCTCGGATTAGAAGATTCAGTTTACAAACGTATTCAACCAATTTTACAACTGGCACAACAGCAAAATAATATTCCCAAAACAGCATTAATTAACGGCAGTTATTTGTATGTATTGGTTCCCGGTTATCAGGCCTGGGGTCAGCAGGTACAAATGTATGCGCAGGCATTGTATGATAGTATTTGCAAATACACGCAATATCCCATACAAGGTTGTATTGTTGATTTGCGGTTAAATTTGGGCGGACAAGCAAGTGTGATGTTGGCGGGATTGAGTCCAATAATTGGCGATGCAAATTTAGGTGGCGGGATATTAGAAAATGGTGAAATGGTATTTCCCTTTTCTATTAAATCAGGCGACTTTTATATTGGCGATAATGTGATGGCTGATGTAACTGGAAAATGTTTAAATACTTTCGACACTTTACCTGTTGCCGTTTTAATAGGACCTGTTACTTCAAGCTCCGGAAGTATTACGGCTATTGCGTTTAAAGGTCGCCCAAAAACCTATTTTATTGGTGAACCAACTGCAGTAGGTTATACTACCGGAAATAATTATGTTGCTTTCGGAGAAAATTTAACCATGCAATTAGCAACCAATTTTTCCTGCGATAGAAATGGTATGGTATATAAGGAAAATGTATTACCGGATATTACTTTTATTGGCAACGATAATTTTGAAAATATTACTCTCGACAGGAAAATGAATTACGCACTATTTTGGCTGATGTCTTTTAAGTAATGTATATCCTGAATCACGAAATCCATTATCTTTACCCAACTATGGAACAGGATTATCGCGAAATAAACAGAAAGTCATGGAACAATCGTGTAGATGCACATTTTAAATCTGATTTTTATAATGTTACTGCATTTCTCAATGGTAAATCCTCTTTAAATGCAATTGAACTCAATTTATTGGGCGATATTCAAAATAAATCAGTCCTGCACCTGCAATGCCATTTTGGGCAGGATAGTATTTCTTTAGCAAGGCTCGGCGCAAGAGTAACAGGTGTCGATTTGTCGGATAAGGCTATTCAAACAGCACAGGAGCTAAATACTAAAACAAATACCGATGTCGATTTTATTTGTTGCGATATTTATGATTTACCGCAATATTGCACACAACAATTTGATATCATATATACTTCTTACGGCACCATTGGCTGGTTGCCCGATTTAAATAAATGGGCTGCTATTATTGCTCAGTTTTTAAATCCCGGAGGAAAATTTGTATTTGTTGAATTTCACCCTGTAGTGTGGATGTTTGATGATGATTTTTCGAAAATTAAATATACTTATCACAATTCCGGACAAATAGTTGAAAATGAAACCGGAACTTATGCAGATAAACAGGCTGATATACAGCAGGATTATGTAATGTGGAACCATGGTTTAGCGGAAGTGTTTACTGCCTTATTACATCATAAATTAACAATCACCGACTTTCAGGAATTTGATTATTCGCCGTATAATTGTTTTAACAAAACCATCCAATTTGAGCCGGGTAAATTCAGGATTGAACATCTGGAAAATAAGATACCTATGGTTTACGCATTGACGGCAGTAAAAAAGTAAGCAACCATTTAATATATTTACATAACAAAAATAGGCTTCACTCATTTCATTCATTACCGGTTTCTCGTTGTAGTATGGGAATAAACAAATTCGAAAAAATTAAATTATGAAAACAATAACGTTATTTTTAATTACGGGATTAATTGCAGGTTGTAGCAAAAACCAAAATACTATTGGAAATGACACGGATAGTATAAGTTTTAAATTGGATTTTTCAGAACAAAAAACAATTGTCTATGATTATAAACAAGAAATGATTCAGTCGGGCAGCGTGGTAGAATCTATGGAAATGAATAATGTTTTGATGAAGGCAAATAGTCGAGTTAATTGGATGATTGTGGATACTTCTAAGGCTACTTTAAAAATACTTAATGTGAAATCAACAATGTTGCGACGCGATGCATCTAACAAGGTAATAGATTCCATGAGTTCACAATTAGGCGACCTTACAATATCAGATATTAATTATTATGGAAGAGTCAAAGATCAGAGCCAACAAACACTTATATCAGGGTTTTTCGTGCTCCCTGATAACCCAATAAGAATGGGGGAATCAGATACTTTAGAAGCAAGCATTGTTTCAAACACTAACGGAATTGGAACTAATGTTCCTGGTATTACAATTGTAAAGTACATTAAGAATGAAAAAAAATCCGGTAGGAATTGTGCTGTACTTTCAATAGAATCGAAAATGACAATGGACCAAGTTACCAATAACACGACATTTGATATGGTAAGCAATGGAATTTGTTATTTCGACCTGGAAAATAAGATTATTGTATCTGGGACAAGTACGGCCACCATGGCACAGAAAATGGAAGTTCCTTCAATTGTAAGTGGTAATAGTACTAGTGGTTTTCCTGAAGAAGTATCATTAAAGGTTTCAACAAAAATCACATTTGAATTAGTTGAAGATTAAAAATAATACAAGTGTCAATGGCCATTTTCTTTCATATTTAGTTAATATTTACTTTTCCGTATAAGCAGTAAATTTACTTGCTAATGGTACATGATAAAACTTATAAAGATATTCCAACATTTTACGCAAAATCACAGGCAGCATGGCGAAAATGGCTTGAAAAAAATCATTTGAAAGAAAAGGCCGTCTGGCTGATTATCTATAAAAAGGCTGCGGAAGTGCCATCCGTAAATTATGCTGAAGCAGTGGATGAGGCACTATGTTTTGGGTGGATCGACAGTAAAGCAAATACCAAGGATGAATTAAGTTATTACCAATATTTTGCGAAGCGCAATCCGAAAAGTAAATGGAGTAAAGTCAACAAAGAAAAAGTAGCGCAATTTATTAAGGAAGGAAAAATGGCTCCTGAAGGTTTAGCCATGATCGAATTAGCAAAAAAAACCGGAACCTGGGATGCATTAAATGCAGTTGATGAATTAATTGTTCCCGACGATATGCTTAAGTTGTTTAAGAAAAATAAAACGGCATTTGCAAATTGGAACAGCTTCTCTCGTTCTGTACAACGCGGTATTCTGGAATGGATTTCAAATGCAAAAAGGGTTGAAACTCGACAAAAAAGAATAGATGAAACAATTACCTTAGCTGCAAAAAATATCAAGGCTAATCAATACAGGCAATAAAGTGTGACTTAAAAACCGAATTGTGTAATTGGCTATTCAAAAATTAAAATTAAAATTATGGAAAAATATATCGTAAACACAATAACAATAAATGCGCCGGTTGAAGATGTGTGGGATGCACTTGTGAATCCTGAAAAAACAAAAGTATACATGTTTGGTTGTGAAACTGTTTCCGACTGGGCAGAAGGAAGTGCATTGTTATGGCGTGGGAATTATGAAGGCAAGGAAATGATATTCGTAAAAGGGCATATTATTAAAATTGAATCGCCTTATTTATTAACCTATTCTGTGTTTGATCCATTTTCAACCATGGAAGATATTCCGCAAAATTATTTGCATGTAACCTATAAACTTTCTGCCAATAACGGAACCACTTTACTCACCGTTACACAAGGTGATTACACAACAGTTGCCGAAGGTGAACGTCGTTACAACGAAGCATTCAATAATGGCGAAGGATGGAATCCGATTTTAGTAGCAATTAAAAACCTGGTTGAAGGTAAATAGCGCATTCATTATTAAATGTCAAGTGACTATAAAATATCTTGAAGTGCTATAAAGTCAGGCGTTCTACTGGTTTATTATTAAGTGTCAAGTTGTTTTTTTGGGGGGCAAGATGTACATGAATTGGTTATTGGTAATGCATCTTATTTGCAGTACCTGTTTAGTTAAAATGTCCTTTTGTGGAACGTACGAATCGGTTACTTAATTTTTGATAAATCATCAGGCGTATCAATTCCAATTGTATCAATTGTAGTGGGCACAACTTTTATAGTAAACCCATTTTCCAACCACCGCAATTGTTCAAGCGATTCACTTTGTTCTAATGGAGTAGGAGAGAGTTGTGTGAGCTGATGTAAGATTGCTTCACGATAGGCATATATACCGATGTGTTTATAATAATCCGTTTTTATATTTCTTGGAAAAGGAATACCACTTCGTGAAAAATATAATGCTTTATGATGCGTTGAAAATACTACTTTAACGACATTAGGATTTTCAATTTCTTCCGGCTGTTCAATTTTTTTTACCAGTGTAGCAATTTCAGTTGAGTGGTCGTTAAATGCAGTAAGCAATAACATTAATTGCTCCGGCTGAATAAATGGTTCATCTCCCTGAATATTTACAATAACATCCGGTTGTTCGGCAATATTGCGACAAACTTCGCCAATGCGATCAGTGCCTGAAACATGTAAGGGCGAGGTCATCATAACATCTCCACCAAACGACCGTACATGATTGTAAATACGTTCGTCATCGGTAGCAACAATTACCGTATTAAAAGCAGTTACCTTTTTTGCCTGCACATAAACACGTTGTATCATCGACATGCCATCAATATCAACCAGTGGTTTTCCGGGAAATCGTGTTGAGGCAAAACGCGCAGGAATAACAGCTAAAATATTCATCGGGCAAAAATAAATATTATTTTAATCTTACAATTAAATAAGCATTCATTACCTGCACCACAATAATTTCCTGACCTTTTAAAATATAATCACCTTCGCTTTGTCCGTCGTACCATTCGTCGTCAATTTTTATTTTACCGGATGGTCGTAAATCGCTCATGGCCACACCAACTTTACCAATCATGGTTGCAGGTTGCTGAAATAAAGCGGAATTATATCCATCGCTATGATTTTCTGCGGTTTGTAACGATATTTTTTTGAATAAAGCTGAATTTGCAAACTGCCCGAAAAAGGCAAACATGACACCCAGCGAAATTACAAATGCGCTCAATACCACTAAAATACTTTCCGTAATAGTGCCATCACCACTCATTTCAAAATTAAATCCAACATTTTTTATCATACTTAAAACGAGTCCCGAAAAAATTAGAATTATCCCGGACACACCTGTGACTCCGAATCCGGGGACGACAAAGATTTCGAGGGCAATTAATATTAATCCGATTACAAATAATAAAATTTCCCAGTTTGCAGCTAAACCTTCCACATATAAAGGCGCGAAATATAATAACGCAGCAATTATGGCGATTACCAGCGCGAAACCAATTCCTGGAGTTTGTAATTCAAAATATATTCCAAGAAAAATAAATGTGATACATAATCCTCGTAATATGGGATTTAACAAAAATGCCATCACCTTGTCCATACCCGACATTTTATATTCAGTGATAGTAGCGGGTTGAATTTGTGCTTTCATTAGTACATCCTCCACACTATTTACCTCTCCTTCACAATAACCATTTTTAATTGCCTCGCTGGTAGTAAATGTTAAAATTTTTCCGCTGTCAATTACACCCGGAACCGCACCACCGCCCTGCACCATCGCTTCAGCAATTTCAGGGTCGCGACCATTGGCTTCGGCAGTAGAACGCATAATTCCGCGCATATAAGCCTGATATTTTTCATTCACCACATTTCCTTCCTGGTCTACCACGCTGGCGGCACCAATTTTAGCAAACGGTGACATATATATGGAATCGCAACTCAGGGCAATCAAAGCGCCTGCACTAGCCGCATTATTGGTAACGTAACACAATACCGGAATTTTACAGCGCAACAATTTCACATGAATGGTATCTCCGGCATCCAGCAGTCCGCCATAGCTGTCGAGGCTCATTACTATGTAATCTGCCCGCATGGCAACCGCCTCTTCCAGCGCCCTGTCTACAATACGCACCGATGAAGGCCCGATATCTTCGTGTAATTCGAAGTAATAAACCTTGTTGGAAGGGGTTTTATCCACAGTTGGCGGGGTTTGGCCCTGTGTGCATAGTAGTACACTAACGAGTACAATGGTGAATAAAATCAATCTGGATAAGCCTCTGCGCATGATTTACCGATTTACTTTTGCATGTGAATAATCTGTTAATAAACAATAGCTCCACAAAAATACGCGTTAATTATGGAAGCACTTTTACAAGATAAAAATATGAAGAGAATTTGTGTATTAATACTCGTGCTGCTTTGGGCATGGAGTGTTGTGGGAAACAACCAGGTTCCGGGCGATTCGCTTGGGGTTAAGGTGATGGATGGCAAAACGCTGGTAGTATATAAAATGGGTGCCGGTGAAACAGCTTATGCGGTGAGCAGAAAGTATGGTATCAGCTTTAAAGATTTAGCTGCAGCGAATGCGGGTGTGGATATGGGCGCATTAAAAGTGGGTCAGGAAATTTTGGTTCCGGTAAATAATGGGGTAGTTCCAACAACATCAACAGCAAAAGCAGAACCCAAAACAGAGCCTGCTCCAAAAGTAACAGCAGAAAAAGAAAATCCGAAACCAACTACTTCCAACGAAAAAATTGTCGCCGTTCCGGTAACAGAAAAAAAGGAAGAGATAAAAAAAGAAATGGAAGGCACCTCAGCGCAACCGGATAAATCGGCACCTGCTGTAAGTCAGACAACCAATTCGGAGAGTGTTTTATCCACTACCGATTTAAATAAAGAAACATCGACACCGGCAACCGATAAATCAAAATCATTTGCGCAATTATATGCCGAATATATGTCGGAGGATATGATTGCAGCATCCGAAAAAGGTGTTGCAACATGGATTGAAAATAATGGAATTGAAGCGGGTGGTGACAGATTTTACGTTTTACATAATTCTGCTCCGGTAGGATCAATCGTAAAAATCCGCAACCTGATGAATAACAGAATAATTTATGCGAAGGTAATTGGCAGTTTAAGTGAAAGTGAAGTGCAAGAAAAAGTACTCGTAAAACTCAGCGCCGGCGCAGCAGAAAGATTAAATGTATTAGACAACCGTTTTGTTGTTGAAATAACCTACTACCTGCCCGATGATCAGGCAATGAAATAATTCGTTCGTTAATAAGTGTGATAAGCGGCAAGGCGTGTCTTGCCGCTTTTTTTATTTTACCCCTGCCTAAGGCGGCAGGTAAACCTAAAGGGGTATTAAAAAAAACCATGAATTAACATGCCGACATTTTGTTACACCTTTAGGTGTAACATGTGAATTCTCTAAATTAATATCGTAATATAGGTCTACGATAATTTACTCTAGAATCTCCTACTAACTCGCATCCATACCCCTTTAGGGGTACCATATTTTTAACCACGCACCCTCACAAAATTCGGTGAACCCCTTTAGGGGTTCCATAATGACGATATGCATAATAAATCGATGCATTAACCTACGGCAGACGTAAAAAAAATGTATGAATCACCAATAAAAAATATGTTACCCCTAAAGGGGTAATAAAAAAATTAACGCACCAATATTCTAAAAATATGTAACCCCTAAAGGGGTATTTATAAATTCTATAAATTAATCATGCGTAAGCCAGGTTAATCACAAATTAATCAAAAATATTCTATTAGCTCATAATCATACCCCTTTAGGGGTACCATATTTTTAACCACGCACCCTCACAAAATTCGGTGAACCCCTTTAGGGGTTCCATAATGACGATATGTACAATTAAATGATGCATTAACCTAACGTAGACGTAAAAAAAATGTATGAATCACCAATAAAAAATATGTTACCCCTAAAGGGGTAATAAAAAAATTAACGCACCAATATTCTAAAAATATGTAACCCCTAAAGGGGTAATTATATATTCTATAAATTAATCATGCGTAAGCCAGATTAATCATAAATTAATCAAAAATATTCTAGTAACTCATAACCATACCCCTTTAGGGGTTCCATATTTTTAACTAAGCACCCCCACAAAATCCGGTGAACCCCTTTAGGGGTTCCATAATGACGATATGTACAATTAAACGATGAATTAGTCTATGGTAGACGTAAAAAAATGTATAAATCACCAAAAAATATTTACCCCTAAAGGGGTAATAAAAAAATAAACGTATCACATTCTAAAATATGTAACCCCAAAGGGGTAATTATATATTCTATAAATTAATCATGCGTAAGCCAGATTAATCATAAATTAATCAAAATATCCTAGTAACTAATAACCTTACCCCTTTAGGGGTTCCATATTTTTAACTAAGTACCCCCACAAAATCCGGTGAACCCCTTTAGGGGTTCCATAATGACGATATGTACAATTAAACGATGAATTAATCTATGGTAGCCGTAAAAAAAATGTATAAATCACCAATAAAAAATATGTTACCCCTAAAGGGGTAATAAAAAAATAAACGTATCATCATTCTAAAAATATGTAACCCCTAAAGGGGTAAGGGGCAGACCTACATGATAAAAAAAATAAAAATATTTTTTTTATCACCCATCCGAGTATTACGCGCTTAGTATTTTTGATATCAAACATATACCCGCGTTTAACACATTTTGGAGGATTTTTGATAAAATAATTTGCAAAAAAAATTGCAATAATTATTAACTATCACAAATCTAAATTTATACATTTGCCATTATTTAGTTTACCCCTTAAAATTATTTTATGCCGAATACCTATGGCGATATTTATGTGCAGGTGGTGTTTGCGGTTAAATACCGACGAAAATTAATTGACAAATCCTGGAAAGATGAATTAAATAAATACATTACCGGAATAATTAACCGAAAAGGTGTAAAGCCACTGATTGTAAATGCTGCGGAAGATCATATCCACATATTTTTTGCCATGAAATCGCATGTTGTGGTTGCTGATTTGGTGCGGGATGTAAAACGTAGTTCAACGAATTTTATTAATGACAAAAAGTTTTTGGATTGCAAGTTTGAATGGCAAAGTGGTTACGGATTTTTTTCGTATTCAAAAAAACATGTTAGCAGAGTTTATGACTATATCTTAAATCAGGAAGCACATCATCAACAACATTCTTTTGAGGAGGAATATGTTGAATTAATGAAAACTAATGAGGTGGAATTCGAAGAACAATTTTTATTTGACTCCGATGAAAATAAAGGTGCTGGTTAATTATAATACGCAGCTTGTAGTCGCAATTCAAGTAATTTGCAACCACCCCTTTATTCGCCAAAGTGCTTCCAGGCGGCATATGCCACTGAGGCGATTATTTTTTCGTTGGTTTCAAATAATTCTCGGGAATTGCGGACGAACACGCAGATAATCATGTGATTTCCATTCGGGAGTGTAATTATACCGATGTCGTTTACTGCGGCTGTTACGCCGTTATTGTTTTCACCGGAGGTGCCGGTTTTGTGTGCTACTATTGTGGTGTCGGGCAACATGCCTTTTAATCGTTGCGGACCTGTGGTGGTGTTGGTTAGTGTTTGCAGGAGGAATTTATTTGTTGAATCTTTTAATATTGTTCCTGCATAAACCATTTGTAAAATCGTGCCTGCTGCTTCAAGTTTTGTCCAGTTGGCATATAATGTGTCGGGATGTACATGCATGTCGTTTTCGTTTACTTTTATTTGCACATCTGAAATTCCGATGGCATGCATGTAATTATTTACCACTTCGGTGCCACCAATTAATTTTAATAATATATCACATCCATTATTATCGCTTTCGGAAATGGTATATTGTAATAATTCGGCAATGGTTAATTTAATGTTGCCTTCGGGATATTTAACTCTGATTGGGCTCCAGGTGTTTTCCAAAAGGTCTGATTTATTAATATAAATTTCCTGATTTAATTGTAGTTCGCCTTTATCAATTAAATGTAAAACCGTCAGCCCCAAATGTAATTTAAACACGCTCATGAGCGGATACTTATATTCCGGATTGAGCGTAATTGTTTCTCCCGTTTCAATAACTTTTATATAAACTCCAACAACTGCATTTTTATCAGCAATCAATTGTTTTAAATCCTTTTGAAGCGAATCGGTTTGTGCGTTAAGGTTAATTTGAAATAGCATCAAAAACGGTAAAACAAAAAGTAGTCTGAACATCATTTATAAATTTTACAGGTTCAATCAAAGATATGTTTTTTAAAACAATTCAAATTATAGCCGCGCATTTTCCATTCGTCATCTTTCACCACAAAGGCTCGAAGGCCACAAAGTAGCGCTAAGGTTAATGTATTAAACCTTTGTGTTTCTTCGCGGCCTTTGTTTCTTCGTGGTTTCGGCTGTTTAAAAAAGTGCAGTTAATAAAAAATGAAAAATAAATAATCCTAATTCCATCTAAAGCTCTAAACCACTCATCCCTTATTACTCATTACTCATCTTTCACCACAAAGTCTCGAAGGCCACAAAGTAGCGCTAAGGTTAATGTATTAAACCTTTGTGTTTCTTCGCGGCCTTTGTTTCTTCGTGGTTTCGGCTGTTTAAAAAAGTGCAGTTAATAAAAAATGAAGAATAAATAATCCAAATTCCATCTAAAGCTCTAAACCACTCATCCCTTATTACTCATTACTCATCTTTCACCACAAAGTCTCGAAGGCCACAAAGTAGCGCTAAGGTTAATGTATTAAACCTTTGTGTTTCTTCGCGGCCTTTGTTTCTTCGTGGTTTCGGCTGTTTAAAAATGTGCAGTTAAAAAAAATGAAAAATAAATAATCCTAATTCCATCATTAACACCAATCCACTCATCCCTCATTACTCATTTCTCATTTCAAATCACCAATAAAACAGCCGAAACCACAAAGGGCACAAAGAGGCAGCCCACAGAGAAAACACAGAGAGAATATTCGAATAAAATTAAATTTTTATGTAATGGAAATACTATTACGATTAATTCGAATAAACAAACAATTTCTCCGTGCACTCCGTGTGTATTTCCTCTGTGTTGCTCCGTGGTTTCGGCTGTTAAAAAATGTTCATTTAATAAAAAATGAAAAATAAATAATCCTAATTCCATCTAATGCACCAAACCACTCATCCCTCATTACTCATCCCTCATCCCCATACTAAACCCCTGAACTTTTTCGTTAAAGCCGAAACACAAGCTATGAAAACCTTTTATTTCCTCCTATTGGTTTGCTCCTCGTTTTATGGATTTGGTCAGCAAAAAATACTCAGTCTTTACTTTGAAAATAAGGAATATACCCTCACCTCTGCCAACCTGAAAAACCTCGTTCAATACGCCGAAATACTTACCGACAGCAGTATCCTGATTACTGCAATTCAAATAAATGGATACACTGATGAAAAGGCTTCAGATGATTTTAATATTACCCTTTCAAAAAACCGGGCAGAAGCGGTATATAATAATTTAAGCAGTCGAATTCCGGCCAATAGCAGCAATAAAATTAAGGTTCAATGGTATGGTGAAACAATACCTGAAAATCCCCAAAGCGGATATCATTATGGCAAACGTTGTGTAGATATTATTATAACCTACACCCAAGCAAAAGTTGAAGAAATTCCCGTTACCGATAATATTCAGGACCTGCTCGATAAATTAAAAACACCCAAACAATATTTCACTATTGACCCCGACCGTGATACTGTTATTTATGGTAATTATGGAACCGTAATTAATATTCCCGCAGATGCATTTTATATTCCTGAAAGTAAATCGAACGAACAAGTTGAAATTATTTTACAGGAATCCTATACCGTAAGCGATATGCTATTAAATGGCCTCACCACCGTTTCCGGAAAATCGCAATTGCAAACCGATGGTATGTTATATGTGAATGCAAAAATTGGCTCACGCATGTTAACCTTAAAAGATGATAAAGCACTACGCATTTTAATTCCAACCGATTCACTTGTTGAAGGCATGCAATTTTTTACAGGTGCACACGATGCAAATGGAAATTTGAATTGGCAAGTATCGCGTCGTCAATTTAGAAGCATAAACCGATATCAGCTAAATCGGCTTTTAGATCCAAGTATGTTTTCTAAAAAAGTGCGACGTAAAAGTTGCCCCTATTTATTTTGTGGTATGCGAAATGATTTGGGTTTAGTAACTCCCGCTTACACCGAACGCAAATCTTATTACCGAACTAATTGGAAGGCATATTATGCGTACGTTGATAGTTTATGTGTCGCATTTGGTGTTAAAGACAGATATGCACTCAATCGTTTGTTAAATAAACGTCAAGAGAAAGAAGCAAAAACCAATTTTTATATGGTAGAGTCAACCGGTTTAGGATTTATGAACTGTGACCGATTTATTGATTTGCCTGAAGAGCAGAAAACAATTGTTATGGTAGATGCACCATTAACTGATAATGTAGTTGCCTATATGGTTTTTAAATCATTTAAAAGTATTTTACCCACGAATTATGCCAGTGCAAGTAAAATTGGTTTTTCAAATGTAGGCAAAGGAAATACCTGTTATGTGGTGCTCATAAAATATGAAAATAAAACCCCATACTTAAGTATCACCGAATTAGAAATTGCCGAAAACGCCACCGTTCAACCCGTTTTCAACCAAATGACCGAAGCAGAATTAAAGGCAGCCCTAAATAAACTCAATACATAAAATTAGGAGTATACTTTAACAGTTGAGATAATAATTTAAATTTCTTTTTTTTGGAGTAGCAACATCCACCACATCAACAACATCCCTACCGGCTCTTCGCTGCAACAAACAATAAATTCGAATTATCTATATAATTCGGCTGTTTCATTGGTACATCGGTACATTATTACATTGGTACATCAGTTTGTTTCCGCTGCGATCCGGACTAGGAGTACCTGTATCGTTATTATTGAATTAATTGTGCAAATAATTAATTCTTTCAGTTCCAATTAACAGTATGAAATATTAAATGATTCTAACTATAAATTAGCAATTTTACCCGACTGGATAATTTCACCTTTTATGCTCAATGAATAAAAATAAATACCCGTCGGATGTATAAATGGGATTTTATTTGTTTCGGAATTTAATACAATTGATTCAATTTCTTTACCATTAACATCAAAAACAGAAAGGTATAATTCATCTGATATTACAGTTGTAATTATTGTTAGAGAATTACTTTTAGAAAATATTTTAGCCACCGGTTTTGTAACAGGTTCAGTTATTGTTACATAATGCGTTGTGTCTCCTGCGAATATCGCATGATTAGGCATGGTTTCAAATGCATAATCTTTTATTACGAGTGTTCGCCCCAAATCTTTAACATCGCACCGTATCCATCCAAAATGATTATTATTTGCAAAATCTAAAAATGCTATTCCAATATAATGATCGAAAATTGAAAGGGAATTGGATTCATTAAACCAGTGGCAATAAAAGCAATCAGCTGTAAATGTTTCATGTATTTCTTTTTCTGCTAAAAATTGCTCTGCGTTGTTTCTCCACTCAAGATTGCTATCAATTTTTTGACCATTTGATAATGCATATGGGAAGGCCCATGTCCATCCTCCGGAGGAAGTAGAATAATGAACTGTTGTGCCGGCTAGATAATTTTGAGATATAAAAGGTCCTGCTAATAAATCCCTTCTGTTTATAATATGCTCGTATGGAAAAGTTGTAAAGGTGAATGACGAATTCAATACTACAAAATCTATAGTGCCATTATTATCAATATCCAAATAAGCGCCTTCGCCACCGGTATCTAAGACAAAATCCGGGACAACATCAAAATATGTAACCTGTGCCTTTATTACATTGCCTGACAATAAAAAAGCTGAACTCATCATTGAATATTGCATTAATTCTTTTATTAAGCGCTTCTTTTTAATAGCCATGTTTTACCAATTTGTAGTGGTCAACTTTGCCAAAAGTAGTGTTTATTTCAATATTGTAATAGTCATTTGAAAGCTTCGAAATAAACTCTTTACTCAGAATTGGCTGTTTAATCAGCACATCAGCACATTAGCACATCAGCACATTAATTTATTTTATAACTAATCCGCATTTTCATTTTAACAGAATTCGCTGGCAATTCCACCTTTGCGGGCGCTGCATTTTCACTATTTATTGCAGTTGATAACGGATAAAACCTGCGCGCATAATTGATCTTTGTAATCAAAGTATCCAGTGATTTACGCATCGATAGTGTGGTGACATACCATAACTCCGGTTGATGTGTTCCCGGTGCCTGGAAATATACTGATTCTGTAATTTTATTTGATTCGTAAATATAAGTAACCTTAAATTTTAAGGCAGGGTTTACATAGATATGTTTAACAGAATCGTAATTGTAGTAATAATAACTTTTTGATTGCAATTGTTGTAATGTATCATATTCGTAAGTTACATAATAATTTTTATTATGTTCTTCTTTTACATTAAGTTTGGTATTATATTTTGTAGTTACGGTGGAAGTTAGTTTTAAATAATTTCTGATGGTGTCTTTAATATTATTGGTAAAATGATAATTAATTAAGGTTAAGGAGTTGTTGTCGAATACGGTAGAATCCACCACAACTTCGCCTGATTTTTTGCTGACTCTCGTGGCCGTATAATTTTTTCTGGCAACGGAAACAATTTGTTGCGTTGAAAACTGTAAATTGTTGAGGTTAATTATTTTGATGTCACAAACTTGCAAGTTATTGTAATTATTACAATTACATTCCGTTTTTTGGTTTAGTTGTTCCGAAGTATATGCGACATTCCAACCTTTTAGCAAATACAAACTATCGTATGTCACAACCGAATCAATGTTAACCGATGATTTTTTGTCCGCATAAGTATATCTATCCACTTTACCGGCTTTGTTGAAATAATAATTTTTATTATTATACCCAATTTCTGTTATGTAACGCCCATGCATATGTAACTTTTGGTTAAGTATAAGTGAATCAGGAACCATAAAGTTTTCATCCGGTAATTGAGCGTAAGCAGTAGTATAAGCAAATATTAAGGCAAAGGTTAATTGCAGGTGTGGTTTCATGTGGAGTTAACGATGTGGTGAGGGATTTAGTATGTATGATATTCTGATTAATTTTTATGGAAATATATATTTCGATTTATGTGCTTTACCTAACTATTATTTTCATAAAATTAAATATATTCATCCAGCTGTAAAATTAACGTGCATATGCGCTGATAACAGCCTGTTTTATCTTAATTCAGCATTTAAAGTTAAACTAATAACTATTTCTTAATAAACGATAAATGATAAACTAGCCCCGATTGAAGTGGAAACAAACCAATGTACCAATGTGTTAATGTACCGATGTACCAATGAAACAGCCGAATATTATAAATAATTCACAGTTGCGGTTTGTTGCAACGGAAAGCGGGCAACGATGTTGTTTGGTGGGGGGATGTTGATGCTTCAAATTATTAATACTTTTTATTTATACACTGAAGCGCAATATATTTTCTGCTGCAAAAAAAAAGACCCCGCAAGCGGGGCCTCAAAACCAATTTATATCAAAAAAATTATTTAACAAATAATAATTCGCGGTATTTGGCGAGTGGCCATTTGGTGTCGGGTAAATAGCGCTCAAGCATATCGGCGTGTTCGCGAATTTCGTCGAATAATGTTTTTACGTTATTGCAATACGCAAATGCTTTTTCGCGGGCGTGTTCAATGCGGTTGGCGCGTTTGCGTTCCTCTACCATGCGCTCTAAAGCTGCGCGTAAGTGATTTAAATGCAAGGTAATTGTTTTTGCCAGGTCGATTTGTTCTTTGTAATGTTCCTCATTTAAACCAACGGCTTTTAATTTCATTACATTGTCGAGTAATTCATTTTGGTATTCAACAGCGGCAGGTAATACATAGTTGTAAACCAACTCACCATATATACGTGCTTCTATCTGAATTTTTTTGGCGTATTCTTCAAATTCAATTTCCATACGTGCATGCAACTCGCGTTCGCTGAGAATATTATTTTTTACAAAAATATTTTTGGCTCTTTCAGTCGCATAAAAATCAATTGCTTCAGGTGTAGTTTTTACATTATTTAAACCGCGATTTTCGGTTGCTTCTTTTGCCCATTCATCGCTGTAATTATCGCCTTCAAATAAAATATTTTTACTCTCACCAATGTAGCGGGTCAATATTTTAATAATGGCATTGTCTTTATTTTCGCCACCTTTTATTGTAGCGTCAACTTCTTCGCGGAAAGCTTTTAACTGCGCGGCAACAATAGTATTGACCGTAGTCATTGCCTTACTGCAGTTTGCACTGGAACCAACTGCACGGAATTCAAATTTATTTCCGGTAAATGCAAAAGGACTGGTTCTGTTTCTGTCGGTATTATCTAATAATAAATCGGGAATTTTATTATGAATATCCAAACGTAAATCTGCTTTGTCTAAATCGTCGAATGTTTTTGTGTCAACACGATTTTCAATTTCATTTAATACCGAACGTAATGCTGTTCCGATAAATGCTGAAATAATTGCAGGTGGTGCTTCATTTGCTCCTAAACGATGATCGTTGTTTGCACTGGCAATACTTGCACGTAATAAATCGGCATTATCGTGCACTGCTTTAATGGTATTAATAAAAAATGTTAGAAATTGTAAATTGGTTCTTGGCGTTTTACCGGGACTTAATAAATTTTTTCCGGTATCGGTGCTCATACTCCAGTTGTTATGTTTACCCGAGCCGTTAACACCTGCAAATGGTTTTTCATGAAACAATACACGCAATTTATGACGACGTGCTACACGTTCCATTACATCCATTAATAAACAGTTATGGTCAACCGCAATACTGGCTTCTTCAAACATTGGTGCACACTCAAATTGTCCGGGTGCAACTTCGTTGTGACGCGTGCGCAGTGGTATGCCTAATTTATGACATTCCATTTCGTAATCGACCATGTAATTAAATACACGTTCAGGAATTGTTCCGAAATAATGGTCTTCTAACTGCTGACCTTTAGCAGGGTAGTGGCCAACTAAAGTTCTGCCGCAAATACTTAAATCAGGGCGATTTAAAAATAAAGCCTCATCAACTAAAAAATATTCCTGTTCCCAACCTAAAGTTGCGGTAACACGCGTTACGTTTTTATCGAAATACTGACAAACCGGAACAGCGGCTTCATCTAATAAATGTAACGATTTTAATAAAGGTGCTTTATAGTCGAGCGCTTCGCCTGTATAACTAACAAAAATGGTTGGAATACATAAAGTGCTGCCACTGCCTAATTCAAGAATAAATGCCGGTGAGGAAGGATCCCATGCTGTATAACCGCGCGCTTCGAATGTGCTGCGAATACCACCACTCGGGAAACTGGATGCATCAGGCTCCTGCTGAACCAATGCGCCACCGCTAAAAACCTCAATACCTGCTGCGGGACCGCTTGGTGTAAAAAAGCTATCGTGTTTTTCGGCCGTGGTGCCGGTTAGTGGCTGAAACCAGTGTGTATAATGAGTAGCTCCTTTGCTCATTGCCCAGGCTTTCATGCTCGCAGCAACCTGATCGGCTATTTTGCGATCGATTTTCTGGCCATGCTGAATAGAAGCTTTTACACTGAAGTAGGCTTCTTCACTCAGGTGTTTGCGCATAATTTCTTCGCTAAACACATTTGAACCATAATAGTCTGAAATTTTGGTGGAAGGGACTTTTACCTCAATCGCCTCGCGATTAAGCACCTGTTCCATAGCAGAGGACCTGTTTGATATCATTCCGGATTATTTTTCTGCAAAATTATGGCCTTTTTCCGAAAAAACAGGTGATTTGTCCACTTAAAATGTGGAAAATAGATAAAAGGCGTTAAAAATCCGGGTTATTTTGAGGGTATGTGGTTAAAAATGATGTTTCGAGTTTAAATAGTTAATATATAAAAAATTATAATATGTTTTCAGGTTTTAGCTTACAAAGCCTCTAAAAATGCGATTAAAGCAGCACGTTCACCGGCGCTCAGGTTTTTAAATGCAGTAGTTGCCTTTTCAGCTTCACCACCATGCCATAAAATAGCTTCTTCCAGGTTTCTGGCTCTCGCATCGTGTAAAAAGCGGGTATGTCCGTTCGCAACAGCCGTTAAGCCTATTCCCCACAATGGTCTTGTTTTCCATTCGGAACCGCTTGCAAGGTAATCAGGGCGATTATCTGCGAGTCCGGGACCCATGTCGTGTAATAACATATCTGTGTACGGATAAATAGTCTGATTACTTAGCTCAGGAATTCCGGTTGCAATGCCGGTAGTCCACTTTTGGCGGTGACAATTTTCGCAACCAATTTCGAAAAACAGTTGTTTGCCTAACATAACGTTTGGCTTTTCTAAACCCCGTGGGGCAGGAACAGCAAGGGTTTTGGTGTAAAAGGAAGTGATATCTAAAAATTCAAAATCAATTTCCGGGTCATCACCCATGCCATCGTCCTGAATTTGCCCGTAAGCCGATTCAGTTGGAAATAATGTGCTGGTAATACCCATATCGCCACTAAAAGCACCCGCAGTTTGCTGGTCGAGATGCGGCTGATTTGCCTTCCAGCCAAAACGACCAATTTTTGCTGTTGCGCTCACTACATCCCAAACGTAATTTACCTTTCCCGAAATGCCATCACCATTCAAATCAAATTCATCAGCTGCAGCTAAAATATCTGCTTCTGTTATTGCCTCGAGCAAACCGAGTCCGAAGACAGGTGGCGCAGCACGTACCGACAACATTGTTCCCGGCGGAAGTGAAATATAAGTATCTGAAATAGCATACACCGGTCGCAATAAACTATAACTGCTGCCATCAGGGTATTTATAAAATTCTTCTACATAATTAATGTCCACTTTTCCCTCCGGCAAAACTCCAAATACGGCTTTATCTTGTAATTGTCCACCAAAACCGGGTGCCGGATTCGGACCACCATGCGCATCCGTTCCGGGAATACTTACGCGAAAAACACTGGGTTTATCGCCACGGCCATCGAGGGTATGACAACTCACGCAACTTACATCATTAAAAATGGGACCAAGTCCGGCATTATTAGTTGCAGGTGCGGTGACAAAAATGGATTCAAAACTTACATCACCGGCCATGTGTTTTTCAAAAGCCGTTGCACTTAAATTAGGTGCGGGTGTAGAAAATGCACCGGATGTTGCTTCATATAATGTTGTTGCACCACCGGCAGCATATTCATCTTCATTATACCAATTGGTAATTTCCGGATCGGTTGTGCAGCTATAAATAAACATACATAACAACAGCATGCTCATTGATAAAATAAGCATGCTGCGTTTAGCAATTATTGTAATAAAATTAAATCGCATCAATTAATGGTTTTACCTGACTTTGTAATGTTTCCTGTAATTGGCGTACAGATTCCTGTGCTGCGGTAACAGCATCGGGATTTTCGAAAATGGCTTCTGTAAATGTTCCCGGAATGGCATCAATTAAATCAATTGCATTTTGCATTTGTGCTTCAACAAGTGCATTTAATTCAGAGTTTTCAGAAACAATAAATGTTGTTACGCCATCGCCTGAAATCATATATAATCCTGCATATAAATTTTGAATACTGCGAATATTATCAATAAAATCGGCTTTGCTGTTTGCGCTAAAACGACTTTCTTCTAATGTTACATCCAATTGTGAAAGCGGGTCATAAATTTTTCCGTTTGCCACTTCATCAGCAATACCAATCATACCGTTTATGATTTCCTGCATAGCAGATTTCTGACTAACATACATGCTGCCATCTTCACCTGCTTCAGCAATTTCGCTTTGAAAATTTTCACCGGTTACATTCCAGCTATTTTGTAAATCGTTGGTATTACTTTCCAAACTCTGACAGGTTGCAATTAAATATTCAAATTCTCTTGCTGTAAATAAATCAACTGTTTTTTCACCATCTTCACCCCATAATAAAAATTCGATGGTATGAAATCCTTTTAATGTTCCTTCCAGGCCGTCGATATATTCTTTTGATAATACTGCACCACTACCTAATACCGCTTCAAGGTCGACAACATTTACCGGCCAACTGTCAATAGATGGGTCAATACCTTTTGTAGAAACAGGGCCAAATAAAAATCCTTCCGATTGTTCCCAAGGCTTACGTGTATCGCGCCACGCCTGACGTGCAGCTTCGAGGTTTATTGCGGTAGGGCTTGTTTGTAAAGTAGTTACAGCACTTACCAGACTGATACTTTTTGCATGTAAATCAACATAAGTTTCAGTAATTACATGTTGTGCAAGATGATTTAAAATCGGTTGAAAATCATATGTTTCAATATCTGTTGGATCATCTTCTTTACAAGATGAAAGTGGTAATAAGGTTATAGATAAAATGAGACTGCTAAGGAGTATTTTTTGAGTAGTTACCATAATATATATATTTAAAAATTAAAATTTATATGCCAATGCTAAAGTGAATGTATTTTCTTTATTTAAATCGGGGATACCAATTTTACGAATCGTATAATCTGTTTTTACGGCTATATTATTTTGCCAGATATAATTAATGCCCGGACGAATTTCGCTGCGTTCCCAGCGCGGATTGTTAAAAATATCGCCGGTGGTTTTATACATGGAATCGTAATAATAATAACCACAAAAAATATTTAAAACATGGTCAGGTTTATTCAGAGTAGCTAAAACATTATATCCACCTTCAACAAAATAACCTAATGCTGCACTTGCAACAGGAGTACGTTTTACATTTAAATTATTGGATAAATTTCTGTTTGCTTCAGAAATAATTTCTGCATTTTGTAATGAGCCGCTTAACAATAAACCATTTACGGTAAATCCGCCAAATTTTGCATGCAAGTGAATATCGGCAACTTGCACAAATCCGTCTGCGGTAATATCCGGTTTTGGACGATTAGGTGTTGTATTTCCGGTATAAAAACTTATTCCTGTTACAATATCATCACTAAATGCATAATCTGCTCTTGCTGCTATTGCGAATGCTGCTGCATTTACATATTCAAAACGACTTTGATTACCACGTTGAATCCAGTTTGCTGAACTGAATGCTGAATTATCCAATCCGTTGATGAGTGATAATTCGAAGGTGAAATTTTTCCATTCTGCTTCAGCACCAATTCCGTATTCGTACCATTGCGCAGGAATTAATGCCGCTTCCACATTATTATAGGTTGTAGTTAAATAATCGAGCGGTTCACCATAAGCGGCAATATGTCCAACCGGAACATCTAATCTGCCCGCTTTTAATTCCAGCCAGGGTTTTATTTGCCAGGCCAATTCAATTTCTTCAATAATTACTTCGCCGCCTTTTTCAATTTCCATTTCAAACTCTCCGAACTCTTCAAACTTGTCGAATTCCATTGTTGAACCCGTTCCGCCGTGTTCAAATTCAATTTCCATTTCTAGTTTGAGTTTATCGCTGAAAGCATATTCCGGTTCAAAAACCACTCTGTTCAGATCGATATTATTTCGTTTGTCGGGATAAGTTTCCCAATTGAAATTGTTGTAGGTAATTTCTCCATATCCGTGCAGTTCAAACTTTTCGTTGAATGTTTTGGTCGGTTCGGGTGCCGTTTGTGCAACAGCAATTCCTGCAGACAGCAATAGGAGGAGGGTGGTTATTTTGGCTAGGCTCATTATTTAGATTTATTCTAAACAATGCAAAAGTAACCGCACAGTAGCATAGTTTTATGGGGGGAGATGAAAATACCTACTTTATGGTAGTGAGCGCCCTGAAAGCAACTAAGCGCTTATTTTGGGCATTTTGGGTTGGTGTAACCACGTGAGCAAAAGGATAAAAAACAGAGGATACTTCGGTAGCGACTCAGTGTATCGGCATCGGTAACCAGCAAACCGTAAATGAACAGTAGCTCAAAACACACCATTAAAAACATAGCTGCAGTGAGTGAAAACTGTTGTTTTTGTCTGATACTTTTAAATAATAACCACCCAACCAGTAACCAGATTAAGGGTAATTCAATACTTTGATAAAAACGAAATAGATTTTGTGTGTGCAAAATATTGGGACGGAAAAACACATTATTTAGCGCGTAGGGAATTTGTTGCACCACTTCCAATCCGGAATTTCCTATTGTTTGAAAATGATAATCCGGGTCAGGAGCGCCGGATAAAAAATACAATTGTTCCTGCTTAGCATATTGAAAATAATTCCATTGCGGAAAAATAACCGGAATTAAAAAAAACAAAACACCGATAGTTGCTGAACATAAAAAGAAATATTTTGCAGGATTATTTTTTTGGATGAAGGCACGAATCCATAAAAATAACACCAGATTTGCTGCTACTAATAATGCGAGATAATCGCGGATAAAAAATAACAAAAGCAGACAAATCAGCAGTATAAATAATGGTTGCGCAGGGGTTTTGTTGGATTGATTATTCCGTTCAATTTTAAACAGTTGCAGCAAAATTATACCCAGCAGCATAAATACGGGCGCTTCTTTCAAAATTCCACCACTCCAGAAAATGAGGGAAGGCAGGAAAAAAATAAGTGCGAATAATAAATGCACCGCTTTTTTATTTTCGGTAATTTGTCGCACAAAAAATTTAAACAAGGCTGTCGACACACTAATTCCGGCAAACGATAAAATGACAATATTTGCCCAGATATTACCAAACGTAAACACATTTAAAATAGCCAGGAGGCGCACCATGTGGTATTCATTCACATGCCATTCGATGTATAATTCTTTTTGATAGGGGACAAGATGTTCAGGAATGTTTTGCAGGGAACTGCGCGTTAATAATTCAAAATAATGTATTGGATTTTCAAACAGGCTGTTATATACAATAAGGCTGTCGTGATAATACCGCAAACTGTCGCCATGACCAATTACGTTGAGCCAGATATAATAATTGGCAAAACCCAAAATCAGTTTATAAAAAAATGCAGCATACTTCCACACCGGTTTAACCGGACTCAATTTAAAAAAATCGAGACGGACGATGAGATAGAAAGTTATTAGAATCCAGATTACCGGAATAATAATTGTTTGCACCAATCAAAGATAGGAAAATGTATCAGAATAGGGTGCGTCAAATATTACCACAGTAAGCAATAATTTACCTGGCTTTAGCAAACTTGTAGGTAATGTTTTCTGATGTGTTGTATTGAATCAGAATATAAAGTGCTGCAGGCAGCGCATCAATATTAAACTCATTTAATCCTGAGTCAGCCATAAATTCGGTTATGGGCTGACCAATTTCATTAACGATCAAGTATCTGGTTGTATAATCGTTTGTATTATTAATATACAATATATTTTCAGTAGTCCACACATTGGTATGTTCTACATGAAAAGGTGTATTAAAGTTAGGTGCAAGATTGGTGTTCAAGCGAATTGCCGCAAGGAAATTTCTTATCCCATTATATTCCTCAAATCCACTGAGTATAATATCACCATTTAATAAAACGTGCATTTTACGGTTATAACTGAAATAATTACTATTATCTACTTGAAAGGTACCTTCACTTGTAAAAGAAGTGTCCACTTCACCTGATTTTGAAAAACGCGTCAAACTCATATCCATAACATCAGGAAATTCATTGTCACCGGTGTATCCGCTTAAAATAAACTTATCATCTTCCTGAACAAAAATATCTGTAAATTGGGTGTAGTCATCAAACACGTAACTCACAATTCCATCTGTGCCAAAATACGGATACAAAATACCGGATTCCGTATAGGCAGCAATTTTATTATTGCCTGCAACAATTATAGTCCCATCACTCAAAGTGCCAATCGCAGTTAACGTTGATGCACCTAAATCAGTTAACATTTTTCCATTAGAACCAAAAAAGTATCTGTAGTTCCATTTGAAGTATATCGCGCCAAGGCAATAAAATCATTAGTATAACCAGCTAAAAGTATATCACCATCCGCTCCAATTAACATGCGTGTTGCCTGACATTCTACTACACCAAAGTTAGTGAAAGTAAGTCCATTGGTACCGAAACTTTTGTCAATAATACCATTTGCTTTAAATCGAGCCACAAAAAATTGTAACGTATCGCAATCTATTCCGTAACAAGTTGTTCCACCAATTAAAATTTTATAATCAGGGAAAATATGTATTTCAGAAATTGTTGTATGCTGACAAGTTGTTACTTCAGGATACATCCATCCATTTGTTCCGAATGAAGAATCAATTGCTCCATTTGGAGTCATTTTTATAATTACACCACCTAAATATGTTTTTTCATAGATATTATTTGCAGAACCTGCAATATAAATACTTCCATCAACCGCAATATCCATTGAAACAACACTTAGATTTTCTGAATTTATATCCTGTTCGAAATAGTGAATACCGTTTTCTCCAAAACTTGAATCCTGCTGCCCATCAGGTGTTAGCCGAACAATTACATTTAGGTCTATCTCATCAAGATAATGTATCTGTTTACCCAGAAGTAATATTTTACCATCAGGTTGTATTTCACTGTCGGTGCAAACAACCGTGGCTTCTTCAAATTCAAAATAATACACACCCTCGTCAGCAAAAGTTTCATCAATTGATAGCGATTGGGACTGGGCGTTTAATTGCAATAAGCATATTAAAATTAACTGCAATTCTTGTAACAGAGTCCGTCTAAACCTTTTAATTCCACACTGCCTGTTCATTTAGTACTTGGTATTAAAAGTTTAAATGAATTATTTTCTGTCAATTCAACAATTTGAGCGATATATGTTCCGGGTGTTAAGTAAGCAAGGTTAATTTTTACAAGTGCTTCGGTCAAATCGTATGTATTGATTAACTGTCCGGTGATATTATATATATTTAATGTATAATTACCCGGATTTTCAAACATTAAAGAAAGTTCATTTTCGTTCATATCATACACGAATGGACCTGCATTACTGCCATCGGTTAATTTAAAATTATCGGAAGGAAGTGATAATGCGATATTATCATAAATTTCCTTTCCTATTAATCCCACTTTTATTACATATTCGTTTTCAGGTAATAACAGATTACCATCTATGTCTTGCAAAAATTCCGGCAAATGCACATTAATATCACTACCTGAAGGTATAATTGAAATTTTTTGATACGACTCCAATAGTGCAACATCATTTATCGTAAAAGCATCAATTTCATCTGCAGGAATTAAATAAACTTCATATAACTCCAACACCGCTTCGTCGAATACTTTTGGGAATTGAACCTGAATATCCTTAGCCGTTAATGTGTTACCGGCTATGGCAACTTCGGGTTTTACACTTACTGTTTCACAATAGTAATATAATGGCAAATCACTGCCATTCATAGATAAGTTTGAGGCAGTTATACTATCGGGAATAGACAGCACTAAAACATTATAATTATTAAATATATTTAATGGATTGCTACTAACGAGTTGTTGATTCGAATTTAGATTTACCGTGTATGAGCCTGCACCTGTGGGTAATACTTTGGTATAAAATGTTTCGTCATAAACTAACAATTCACTGAGTGGAAAAATACTGCTATCCATAGGCAATACAAAAACCCTGTATTCAGCAACACCAAAATCGTTTTTCGGACAATCAAACTTTGCCGTATAATCTGATAAATCACAATTTTCATTTCCATTTCCATTTACGGTTATTTGAATAGCAGTTTCAGCAGTTGAAATTTTTATTTTGGCATAATTACTTTCAATGGAATTATTACTTTTTAAATTTATTTCGTCATTTGTTAGGGAAACTACAACTGCCTTATAAGGAATATCAGGTACAATCGGATCGTTGTCAGTATCCCTTACCATAATGTTGGCGTAGACACTATGATTACTACCATCCGGTAAAACTGAAATATAATGTTCCGGAGATAGTGATAATAGTATTTCTAATTCAGGATGATTGAACCAATAATCTTTATAAAAATAAACTCGATACTCGGCTATGCCTGATTCGTCATCAGCCTTATTGAATGTTAATCTTAAATCTGTTGCGTCGTTATTTTCTGCTACATCTTCAAATACTAAATTTTCAGCAATTCCCGCTGTTGGCGGCTGAATTAAAATTGAAGTTTCTGCAGTTGCCTCGTATGCATAATCTTGAATAAATAAATAAGGCATGTAAAAATCTAAAGGGTAAACATTATCAAAACTTAAACGCATCCAGCCATAATGTGTGTTACCATCAATTAAAAATTTGATACCTATAAAATTATTATGACTCAGCCACGCATCATCACCCATATAATATGCTGAGGATGTAGGTATAATGGGTGGAAAATTTATTTGGTCTCCGGTTGCCCAAGGTGAGTCAGGACCAACAATATCGCCTTCATGTAATAATGCAATATTAATTGAGGAGGCCATATCGGGATTACTTAAAATGCCATAAAATGATTTAAAATAAAAATTAACACTGAATAACTCAAAATAGGAGTGACCCGAATGTGATGACCATGAAGTATAGGAGTATACATTAAATGATATATCGTTAAAACCATCATGATTTAAATCGTAGGTTAATTCATGGCCATCGTAAATAATCATGTCAGGATCAATATTTTCATATATCACTTGACCTTGTGCATTTGTATTATTTAAAAGGAAAGCCGCTGCCGACGAGCCATAAAGTGCAAGCTTTTTATAATATCGCATGTTTTCCCTCATTAAACTTAAAGTTAAGAATTTTTATCATTTTCATTTTAGCACCGTTACATTTCCCGATTTAACAGCAATAATCCCTGTCACATATTTTACTTCTACTGTGTAAATATACACACCTTCCTGCACCGCAGCACCATTATAAGTGCCATCCCAGCCCGAATTGTTGCCCGGTGCTATATTTTCAGCGCGGTAAATACATTCTCCCCAGCGATTAAAAACTTCAAAATGAACAATTGTTTCGATGGCTAATCCTAATGGTGAAAAATAATCGTTAAGTCCATCGTTGTTTGGTGTAAATGTATTCGGCACAAAAAAATCATCGGGATTTTCATGTATAACAATTATTGTAACTGAATCGATGGCAATACAACCATAATTATTTACTGAAGTTAATACAAATGTTGTATTCTGATTTAACAATGCTTCCGGATCAGCACAATCAGCGCAATTTAATAATGCTGCCGGCGACCAATTAATATCTCCCCCACAAACAGCATGTAAATTTACGCGACTGCCAAATTGTATCGTTTGATCTGTTCCTGCATCAGCATAATTTTGTTCTACTTGTATATTGGTTTGTTGTATGAATGAACATTCATTCACAACATAAGTATAAGTTATATTATAATTCCCTGCACCGCCTGCAAGTAGTGGATCAAATTGGTCTGCAATAACCCCCGGACCACTGAATACGCCACCTTCAGGATATGCCTCGAGTTGAATATTTCCCGCATCTAAACAAATAAACTCAGGAATTAACAAGGTAATATCAGGTGTTGTAGTTTGTGTGAGCGTTGTGGTAATTATGGAATCACATCCGCTGGCAGCCGGTAATACCGTAGTATAAATACCTGCACTATTTACTGTATTTCCATCAGGCAAAATATATTGTTCGTCTGCACAAATATGTGCACTTTGAGCAACGGTTATTTCATTTAAAAATTCAACATGCGTAATTATGGTTGAGTCAACACCGCCTGCAGTTAATAATACAGTTGTATCGGTAATTGCAGTTGAAGTGATGCTGCCATCAGGTAATGTGTATGTATTGCCACTGCATAAAGTGGTATCAATAAAAATTACAGGTGGTGTTACCATTAATCCCACATAAATATCATCAAATAAATATTCACTGCGTGTTGCATTTATGGCAGCAGGTTTGAAAACGGTAACATCTGTTTCATCATCACCATAAAAATTGCCGAAAGTGATATGACTAAAACTTGTTTCAGGCGTAAATAAAAATTCATAATAGGTCCATTCTTCTGTCCAAACCACACCGGGAATTTCCAGTTGCGGCGTTACATCAATTGGGTCGGTTCCAACTTGAACCGGAAAAGTGGTGCTGAAATAAACGCCAACATGATTGGTTCCGGCACCGGAATACCAACCGGAGAACCCATTGGTAATACGAAACGATACCACGTACGTCTGACCAATAATCATCGGTGAAGTAAGTGTTGCAGTAATATATTCCCTATGCAGATAATCGCCGCGGTAAGTGGAAATACCCATTATTGCATCACCTTCATAAGGTGTAACCAGCGCTAAACCTGAATTGGGCAGCTGAGCAACGCTGCTTCCGCCGGTGTGCAGGTAATCGGGACTGCCTTCGCCTGCACAATTAAACCAAAAATGACAATTACCCCAGTCCCCATAAGAATCGGGGAGACCGCTATGGCCCTCAAAACCGGGGTTAGGAACGATATTTTGTGCTTTGATAACGGATACTGTGAGTAGCAAAATCAGCAATAATTTGAATCGAATCGGGAACTGTTTTGTATGGTTTTTGAGTGTGTGCATGGGAAATATTACCTCTTTTCAACATCGAAAATAGGCAGCCCTGCAATAGTGCGTATACGGGAATTAGTGTACTACACCATTTCCGTTGCGAAATGACAGTTTGAGTTAGTAAGCCGAAATTTGTCAACATAAAATGTATTAAAATGCGCAAGAGTTTAGGTTTTCGGGATTAATTTTGTGCCTCAATCAAAAGATATGTCCGAACAACTTGCTACAGTAGAACAAGCCCGACAATTAGGTTTGCTCGCCGAAGAATTTGACCACATAAAATCGATTTTAGGCAGAACACCCAACTTTACTGAACTGAGTATTTTTAGTGTGATGTGGAGCGAACACTGCAGCTACAAAAATTCAATTACCCTGTTAAAAACCTTACCGCGCAAAGGCAAAAAAATGCTGGTGGAAGCAGGTGAAGAAAATGCGGGATTAATTGATATTGGCGACGGACTGGGATGTGCATTTAAAATTGAAAGTCATAATCACCCATCTGCAATCGAGCCGTACCAAGGCGCTGCAACAGGTGTTGGCGGAATTCACCGCGATATTTTTACCATGGGTGCGCGACCAATTGCATCATTAAATTCATTGCGTTTCGGAAATATCAACAATAAAAAAACACAACACTTAATTCGTGGTGTGGTGAAAGGTATTGGCGATTATGGTAATTGTTTTGGCGTGCCTACAGTTGCCGGTGAAGTATATTTTGAAGATTGTTATAACACCAATATTCTGGTGAATGCCATGAGTGTTGGAATTGTAAAAGTTGGTGAAACCGTTTCTGCAATTGCTGAAGGGGCAGGCAATCCGGTATATATTGTTGGAAGTGCTACCGGAAAAGATGGTATTCACGGCGCAAGTTTTGCCAGCGGCGATTTACATGATGAAAGTCATGAAGATTTACCTTCCGTGCAGGTAGGGGATCCGTTTCAGGAAAAATTATTATTGGAAGCTACATTAGAAGCAATTAAAACCGGAGCTATTGTCGGCATGCAGGATATGGGTGCAGCAGGTATTACCTGTTCCACATCAGAAATGAGTGCGAAAGGCAAACACGGTATGAAAATATATCTCGATAAAGTACCAACCCGTCAAAAAAATATGAAAGGCTGGGAGATTTTATTGAGTGAAAGTCAGGAACGTATGCTCGTTGTTGTGAAAAAAGGCATGGAAAAAGATATTGAAGCTGTTTTCGACAAATGGGATTTACACTGCGAAATAATTGGTGAAGTAATTGAAGGTGAATTATTACAATATTATATGCATGGTGAACTGATTGCAGAAGTGCCTGCAGAAAGTTTAGTGTTAGGCGGCGGTGCACCAATTTATAAACGCGAGACAAAAGAACCTGCTTATATTGCAGATATCAAAAAATTTGATGCGTCTAAAATAGAACAACCTAAAAATTATAAAGCCGTTGCAGAAAAATTAGCAGGTAATCCGAATATTGCGAATAAAAGATGGATTACCGTGCAATACGATTCAATGGTTGGTGTAAAAAATACATCGACAAATTTAAAAAGTGATGCATCACTAATTCGTATCATCGGAAAAAATAAAGGTTTAGCGGTTACCACAGATTGTAATTCGCGTTATGTGTTTTCTGACCCTTATGTTGGTGCAATGATTGCTGTGAGTGAAGCCGCAAGAAATATTGTTTGCAGTGGTGCAGAACCCGCTGCAATTACTAATTGTTTAAATTTTGGAAATCCTTATAACCCTGAAGTTTACTGGCAATTCAGCAATGCAATTAAAGGTATGGGTGATGCCTGCCGCAAATTTGATACGCCTGTAACCGGTGGTAATGTTTCTTTCTATAATCAAAGCGAAGAAGGCCCCGTTTACCCGACACCAACAATCGGAATGGTTGGTGTTTTGGAAGATTATAAAAATCAGATGACATTAGATTTTATTAATGCAGGAAATGTAATTATGTTGATTGGAAAATCAACTGATGATATTGCTTGTAGTGAATATTTGAAAGAGATGCATAACATCACTTTATCACCTGCTCCGCATTTCGATTTAAATGATGAATTTGCTTTACAACAAACCATAAAAGAATTAATTCGCAACCAGTTAATTTATTCAGCGCACGATGTAAGTGAAGGTGGTTTATTTACTACTTTGCTGGAAAGTGCAATGGTAAATAATCTCGGTTTCGAAATTGAAACAGATGCAACTATCAGAAAAGATGCATTTTTATTTGGAGAAGGTCAAAGTCGTGTTGTAGTTTCTACTTCAAGCGAAAAAGCTTTTGTTATCGAAAATATTTGTAAAGAATATGGTGTTCCGGTAAATGTGTTAGGAACTGTTACAGATGGAAATATAAGTGTTGACGGCGAGGCATTTGGTCTTACTGTTGATTTCAAATCCATTTATGATAATGCGATTGGAAAGTATATGACAGCAGAAGCCGGCGTATAAGTACAATTGTTAAATGTATTTTACAGAGCGGCTGATTTCGGCCGCTTTGTTGTTTATAGCAGATATAAATGATAATTTTGAAAACAAGTAGCGGCGTTTAATTATATGTTTAAAAAAACATCTGCATATTATCATTATATCTGGCTCATTGTAATAATAGGTTTGTTTGTCGTCGCCAAATTACCTGCTTTGCAATTGCCTTATTTTTGGGATGAATTGGGTGTTTATGCAAGGGCCGGTTTGTATTTGCACGATAATGGTTTAGGCCTCTTACCAAAAAATTTGCCACCGGAATTATCTCGCGGACATCCATTGTTATTTTCATTTATTCATGGTTGCGGATATTTGTTGTTTGGTGATTCTGTATTAGGCGGACATATCACAGGTTTATTAATTGCCATTGCGTTACTATTCGCCATTTATTATATTGCAAGATATCATTATAACGTTCAGGTGGCGTTGCTGGCTGTTTTATTTACTATAGTGCAACCTGTATTTTTTGCGCAATCGGTTTTGGTATTGCCTGAAATTTGTCTGGCTTTATTTATGTTATGGGCAATTCATTTTTGGGTGATAAAAAAATATGTTGCCTACGCCATTTTTGCCACAGCAGCAATTTTGGTGAAGGAAACAGCAGTTATTATTCCCGTTGTAGTGATCGTGGGTGAAGTAATTGACATCCTGGTTCAAAAGAAAAAAGGAAATACTTATAAATTCGGGCTTGGACAATTATTAGTGCTAACACCGTTTGTAATTTTTATTGTGTTTTTAATTATTCAGCATGCTCAAAACGGATGGTATTTTTTCCCATTACATGAAGCAAGTATTAATTTTTCTCTTACTAACATTTTTGATTTCGCCGGAGATTTTTTTTCGTTTATTTTTTTGGAACAGGGGCGTATCGCTGTTTCCACAGTTGCGTTTATACTGATTATTTTCGTCCTTATTAAAAAATCAATACACTATTCGCGCTTCAGTATTTTTTTACTGATATTATTTTTAGGTGGTGTATTATTTAATTCGATTAATTTTTTCATGAACCGCTATCTCCTCTTTGCCATTATTCCGCTGATAATTATATTATCTGCGTTAATTGTGAAGGCTGGAAATAAATACAAGATGCTGTATATTTTTATTCCTGTAGTATTTATTGCCGGAATGATTTCCATGTATGGTTATGAACTTTATCCCGTTTCAAAACCGGATATGACACTTGAACAAAAATTTCATTATGATGAAGATATGAGTTACCAGTATTATATCGAAGCCCAGCAACAAACTATCGATTATATACTCAGCGGTTCGAATCAAAATACAAAGGTATTTGCCAATTTCCCGCTTGTATTAACTTTTCGGGATACGCGTTATGGTTTTACTGATAAAGTAAATACTATCGATTTCACCCTGCAGAAAAAAGCTGCCTATCAGCGCGATTTTGATTTTGCTGCAATTTGTAATCCCGGTGCTTATGATCACCACTTACCTGCCGGCGACAGTCTGCAAATCATTAAAAATTTCAGTAACAGGGTAGTGGAAGTGAACATCTACACCCCAACCCAGCCCTGGTAAAGGAACTTTTTTTATCTACATTTGTTATAGAAAAAATGATAAAAATGCGTTCAACTATTCTATTTTTCGCGGCAATTGGTTTGCTATCAATGGCAGCGCTTCAGGGATGTCAGCAATCGGTTAACGGTTCCAACGGAGCTGAAAAGCAACCTTCCGGTATGGAAGCGAAAGCTGCTGAGCCATTTAAACCGAATGAAGCATGGAATAATTACTGGTATGCCGGAAAAGCGGAACTCACCAGTTACTATTTAAAACAAAGCCGTTACGGAGAAATTCATGAAGGCACTTTGGTGAATGTATTTGTTGCAGAAGATTTTTCAAAAAGTAAACAAGTTAAATTAGATGACGCCTCTGCGGCCGGTGCAGATAAACAACCTGTTTTAAAATTAAATCAGTCTACAAAATTTAATACAGGCATTTATCCTTATTCAATCATGTTAAGTGCATTTCAACCAATTGATATTAATAATTATCCGCATGCCGTAAAAATAACCGGCAGTATGCAGGAATGGTGTGGTATGGCTTATTATCAAATGAATGCCGGAAAAAATGGTTTTGATATTCAGTCGAGAAGTTATTTTGAATCGGAGGGCGACCGTAATCTGAATTTTGCAACGGTGATGCAGGAAGATGAATTGTGGAATTTAATCAGAATAAATCCCGATAAATTACCAAAAGGTGAAATGAAAATTTTACCTGGTGCTATTTATTTAAGATTATCGCATAAACCATTGGAACCTGTAATGGCTACTTTAGATTTACGTGATGAAAATGGTATCATGGTATATGTAATCGATTTTCCTACTTTAGGAAGAAAATTAAATATTCGTTTCGAGAAAAATTTCCCATATAAAATTACCGGATGGGATGATACCTATGCCGGATTTGACGGCAAAGTGTTAACCACAACCGCAGTTAGAAATAAAGAAATACTTTTAGATTACTGGAATGCACATAATAATGCAGACCGGATTTTAAGAGAACAATTAGGATTACCGAAAGACACGCAATAATTATTCAACAAAAGGTAAATCGTAGCGAATTGAAAAACGGCGTTGTGTATTCATAAATGCCTCGGCCTGTTGTTTCAACATATTTTGATTTGACAATAATAATTCCTGCACGCGAATGGAATCAGATTTAAAATATAAACTGTCGGCTAAAATTTTGTGAATGGTATCGTAAATGGAAAAGGCATTTAAATAATTTTCAATCATTGCCAATCCTGCTAAACGTAAAGTATCATCGTCGGAAAGTGGTTCAAGGTTATTTAGTGAATCCTGCATGTTGAGCAAACGGGTAACAGAATTTTGCTTTTTCAGGTCATATTCCTGCATAAAATTGGTTGTGTTCCACACTTTCATTGTGCGCTCACTTTGTTCAATATACGTAACTACTTTATCGTTATAGTTTGTAACCCGCTCGTATTTTTTTTTGTTGCAGGAAATCAGCAGCATCCCTAAAAGCATACAAACCACGATAGTTCTCATATAAATTTGATTTAGTTTTGTACAAAATTACACAAATGGCATCTGAATTACATTCTGAACAACCGCTGGTGCTGGTTACCGGTGCACTGGGCTTTATCGGAAGCTGTCTGGCGCTTGAATTACAGCGTTCCGGCAACTATAGTGTGGCTATTTGTGATAACCTTGCTGCGGTGCATAAACTCCCCAACCTGGATGCGGTGCAATTTGCCAAAACAATCGACCGTAAAGATTTACTTAATGAGCTGGAATCAGGTGCTTTACCTGAGCTAAAGGCCATCATACACATTGGAGCCAGAACAGACACCACTGAATTTAATAAAGCCATTTTTGATGAATTAAATGTGGCTTATTCTAAATCATTATGGGAAATATGCACAGAAAGAAATATTCCCTTTATTTATGCTTCCAGTGCTGCCACTTATGGCGACGGAGAATTGGGATATAAAGATGACCACGAATTAATTCCTTCCCTGAAACCACTTAACCCATATGGCGATTCAAAAAATGAATTTGATAAATGGGTGCTCCAACAAACTGCTTGTCCGCCCAATTGGTATGGCCTCAAATTTTTTAATGTTTATGGCCCTAACGAATATCACAAAGCAAGAATGGCATCGGTAATATTTCATGCCTATCATCAGTTTAAAAATTCAGGAAAAGTAAAATTATTTCGTTCGCATAAATCAGGTTTTGATGATGGCAAACAGTTGCGTGATTTTATTTATGTTAAAGATGTAATTAATGTGATAACCTGGTTAATGGAAACATTACCACAATCCGGAATTTATAATCTCGGAACCGATCAGGCGAGAACGTTTTACGACTTAGCAGCATCAACTGCATCAAGTATGCAAATTCCGCTGTCGATTGAATGGATTGATATACCTGAAGATATTCGCGATAAATATCAATATTACACAGAAGCCGATATGGATAAACTCAAAGCAGCAGGATATAAAAAACCCTTCCACACATTGGAGGAAGGGATTTATGATTACGTTCGGAATTATTTATTGCCCGGTAATTATTATTAATTACAATTCGATAATAATACCAATACTCGGCAACAAAGTACCATTGGAATTTTCTAACTGATAAACCTGATAACGTGTTGGGTCTTCCGGATTTAATATCGGATTTCCGGCATCATCTTTCACAACATCAACTAACGGTTGTAAGGTAGTTTGAAAATTATATACATTTTGAATATCGAGATAAACATCTAAATTCCACTGGTTAAAAAACCATTTTTTATCTACACGAATATCCAGTTGATGATAAGGGTCTAACCGTTTTGAATTTAACTGACTGAAATCTAACACACCCTGACGATTAATATCCCAAACATAAGTGAGTGCGCTGTAATTAATATCGTAAGGTGTATAAGGTAAACCACCACTAAAACGCCATTTAGCACCAACTTCCCAATCGTGTTTGAATTTTTTTCCTGCTGTAAGTGCAATAATCGTTCTATTGTCCCACGACGATGGTGCGAAATTTCCGGCAGCATCTTCAAACTCGCTCACTACGTAGGTTACAGACAAAATACCATAAAAGTTTTTATTTAATTTTTGTTGGGCAAGAAATTCAATTCCGTAACTCCTTCCATTGCTGGTAGATGTAACAGGTTCATCGCCAATAACACCAAAATCGGCTCCCAAATTTGCAAGCGAAACAGAATCTCTTAAACTGAATGGATAATGCGCATATTGTTTGTAAAATCCTTCCAGTGTAAATCTCAAATAACTGTTTGGACGATATTCAGTTCCTGCAACAAGATGTTTGGATTGGATATAAGTGATATTATTTGCTTTATTAATAAAATTATTTTCACCTTCTGCATAACCTAAAATGGTGTATGCCGGTAATTGATAATAAATGCCTGTATTAAAATTTAAACTCCATTCATCTGTTAATTTATATGATGCGGAAAAACGTGGCGACAACTGGTCTAATAAATTTTGCATGCTGCTGCTATAATTATTAGCATCTGCGCGTAAACCAAATGATATAATGAGTCGGTAATCTAAAAGCGTTGTACTACTTTGCACAAAAGCACCCCATTTCTGGAATTTTAAATCGGAATTATAATCAACCGTAATTACATCTTCACCAAAAGGAATTAACTGATAGGTATCGTTGGTATATTTGGCGAGCTCTAAATTAATTCCTCCGCGTATCCTGAATTTATTGATGTCCAACGTTTCTTCATAACGCAATTTATTTTCCATTTCACGGCTGGTATAATCAAATATTTTATTTTCCGGAATTGATTCGTCGTTGTCAATATATTTATAAGCGCGATTATTCAACATATTTCTGCTGGCAACAATAGTGGAATAGCCGCGTTCGCGATAATGTTTGTAGCTGCCACCTATTGTATAATTCCATTGAGTCTGATAAGGTAAATTGCCTAAAATATATTGCTGATAAGCACTGGTATCATCTTCTGTATTTAAATCAAACTGATCAATAGCACCTAAACCAATTATGGTAATTTCATTTTTTTGATTCAGTTTAATTTTTTGTTTGTATTGAAAATCATTGTAGGTTGGCAAAAAGGGTAAACCAATTGCACCGAATAAAAATTGGAGATAACTTCTTCTTGCAGATAATAATACCGATGATTTTTCACCAAGTGGACCCTCAGCAGTTAAGCCAACATCACTGGAACCCAAGGTAAAACTGCCACCCCATTTATCGGTGCGACCATCACGTTGTTCAAATGAAAAAACACTACTTAGCGCATTGCCATAATTAACCGGAAAAGCACCCGAATAAAATTCCACCTCGCGAATAAAATCCACATTAATCATTCCAACCGGTCCGCCACTTGAGCCTTGGGTCGCAAAGTGATTAATATTTGGCACTTCAATACCATCTAAATAAAATCGGTTTTCATTTGGCGAACCACCTCTGATAATAATATCATTTCTAAATGATGGCGTATAAGTTACACCCGGCAAACTCTGAATTACACGACTGATATCGCGGTTACCACCGGGGTTTCTTTGAATTTCGTTTGCACCAATTGTTCGCAGCGATAATGGTGATTCATCTGTTTTATCGGTAATGGTTTCTTTTACTTCAACTGCTTCAAGCAAATTTTCATCTTCTTCCATTACCACATTTAAATAAACAGGTTTGGCATTGGTAACCTGTACTTCAAATAATGTTTTCTTTTTAAATCCGATAAAACTGAATTCAACATTATACAAACCCGGTGGAATATTTTCAACGGAATAGTTTCCGTCTATATCACTTAGTGTACCGTAAGTGGTTCCTGATAAAATAATAGTTACAAAAGGTAAAGCCTCATTGTTGATGCTATTGGTAACTGTTCCGTAAATTTTTCCGGTTTGGGCCTGGAGTGCTGTGCAGGTAAGGGTTAACAGCACCACTAAAAATCGCTTCATATGAGTATTAACAGTAAGCTGCAAAATTTGTTTAATGCAGCGTAAAACATTTTTAATGTTGTGCATTTTTTTTAATTGTTTCCCACATTTCCTGTGTCATCACACAACGAAATCCTGAGTGATCCTGACCGGTATCATAACTTGTTGCCATACGTGCGGCAACGCGATAACTGGAGCAATAAACTTCATTACATAAAAAGGAACCACCACGTTTTGCACGAACAATATTATAGGGTTGATTCGGGTCATAGGACATTTCCGGCCCTTTTGGATTGGTTACGGTGCCCTGCGCGAAACACTTGTTGTAGTAGTCTACATGGTAGAAATCACTACACCATTCCCAGACATTTCCGGCCATATCATACAGGCCAAATTTATTGGGCGGATAACTTTTTACCGGCGAGGTCGTTTTATATCCATCTTCAGCAGTATTTATGTTTGGAAAATTGCCCTGCCATGAATTGGTATGTTGTGCAAGATTCTTATCATCACCCCAGGGATAAATTGCACCGATTACTCCACCTCTTGCAGCATATTCCCATTCTGCTTCGGTTGGTAATCTTTTCCCTGCCCATTTACAATATGCTACCGCATCGTCCCAACTCACCTGAACTACAGGATGATTTTCTTTGCCAATTATACTCGTCATTGGCCCCTGAGGATGCATCCAATCGGCCCCCTTCACAAAACTCCACCAATTCAAAAAATTATTAAGGTCTACAGGTTTTGTTGTAGTTGTAAAAACCATACTGGCAGGTTCCAGCATTTCATCAGCGGGCTTGGGTGTTCCGGGAGGCACCTGTTGTTTTAATTCTTCCCAGTCTATTGGTCGCTCCGATGTTGTTTTATATCCTGTCGCTTTAACAAATGCTGCGAATTCGGCATTGGTTACTTCAGTAATATCTATCCAAAATCCGTCGAGTCGGACAGTATGAGCAGGACTTTCATCACTTCTGTGTTGTGGGTCAGTATCTGTTCCCATGATATATTCACCGCCGGGAATCCAAATCATGCCCGGGGGGCCGTCGGCAGGAGCAATCGTATCAGCCACAAACGCAACCGGTGCAGCCACCTCATTACTTTCAGGATGCGATTTTGAAGTACATGCCTGTAAACATGCCGACAGGGGAATCGCCATGAACAAAACAAATTTTGAAAATACCTGCGCTTTCATGCTTACAAAGATAATTACAATTATTGTGCGTTTGTATAAACAACCACGCTGATAAAAATGCTTAAATAAACGTTGATATATGTTAACGTAGATGTAAGTCACCGCTAAAACAATGGGATATGTCTATATTTGACGCTTAAATCTAAATTTTATGAATAAATACTGGTTGATAGCACTTATTAGCTTAACCGTGTTTTCCTGCAAACCCAAAGCAGAAAAAACTGAAGTTGCCCGCGAAGATTTTATGAAAGATTTTATCGATTCAACGGTAAATCCGGGTGATGATTTTTTCAAATTTGCTGTAGGCACATGGTTAAAAAATAATCCCATTCCCGAAAGCGAACGTTCATGGGGAATATGGACTTTAGTAAATGAAGAAAATTATGCACGTATCAGAAAAATAAATGAAGATGCTGCTGCAAACACCAAAGCTGCAAAAGGTAGCAACGAACAAAAAATTGGTGATTTCTGGTTTACGGGTATGGACACTGTAACTATCGAAAAACAAGGCATTACACCATTAAAACCTGAGCTGGATAAAATTGCTGCCATTCAGGATAAAGCCGGTGTAATTAATTCAGCTGCTTATTTACATTCTATTCAGGTGCAACCATTTTTTGGTAATTATATTTTCCAGGATGAAAAAAACAGTAATCAGTTCCGCTTACATTTTTATCAGGGCGGTATCGGTTTACCTGACCGTGATTATTATTTTGATAAAGATGAACGCACAACTAATATTCGTGCAGAATATGTAAAACATATTTCCAAAATGTTTCAGTTAACCGGTGTTGATGTGGCTACCGCTGATAAAAATGCAGCAAACATTATGCGCATGGAAACTGCATTTGCAGGTGCATCACGAAAACTGGAAGCTTTGCGTGATCCATACGCAAATTATAACAGAATGAGTATTGCAGATGTAAATAAATTATGTCCTGCAATTCCATGGGAATCGTTTTTAGCACAAGCCGGCATAAAAAATATTGACTCCGTAATTGTTGGTCAGCCGGAATTTTTCAAACAATTAAATAAATCGATTACTACTGAAAGCCTTGACAACTGGAAAGCGTATTTACAATGGAATTTATTAAATGCCTATGCCGGACAATTGAGCAGTGATTTTGATAAAGAACATTTTAATTTTTACGGCACCATATTAAATGGTACAAAAGAGCAACGTGCAAGATGGAAACGTGTTTTAGATGCTGAAGAAGATGCAATGGGCTTTATGCTCGGTCAGTTGTATGTAGCAAAATATTATCCGCCTGAACAAAAAGCGCGTTATGAAAAAATTGTAGAAAATGTAATGGAAGCCTACAAAGTACGTATTCAGCAATTAGAGTGGATGAGCCCTGCTACCAAAGAAAAAGCATTGCTAAAATTAAGTACAGTAATTAAAAAAGTTGGATATCCAGACAACTGGCGCGATTATTCTTCGCTTGAAACTGCAAGAGATTCTTATGTGCAGAATGCCATTCGTGCAAGCAAATATTTACATGCTTATGAAGTTGCAAAATTATACAAGCCGGTTGACAGAACTGATTGGGATATGACTCCGCAAACCTGGAATGCATATTACAATCCAAGTAATAATGAAATTGTATTACCGGCCGCAGCATTTATTGTTCCCGGTGTGCCGGATGAATTTGTAGATGATGCAATTGCTTATGGCTACGCAGCAGGTTCTACAATCGGGCATGAAATTACACATGGTTTTGATGACCAGGGAAGTCAGTTTGATGAAAAAGGAAATTTAGTAGAATGGTGGACACCTGAAGACCGTGCACAATTTTTAGAACGCACCAAAAAAATTGTGGAGCAGTTTAATAATTATATTATTATCGATACCATTCATGTAAATGGTGATGCAACACAAGGTGAAAATATTGCAGACTTAGGTGGTATGTTATTAGGGTTTGAAGCATTTAAAATGACCGACCAATATAAAGAAGGAAAATTAATTGGCGGATATACACCTACTCAACGTTATTTCCTTGGTTTTGCCTTATCATGGTATGGAAAATATCGTGATGAAGCAATGGTATTACGTGCTAAGACAGATGTACATTCACCTAATTTTTTACGGGTAAATGGTCCTGCTTATAATATTCCGGAATTTTATGATGCATTCGGTGTTAAACCGGGTGATAAAATGTATGTGCCGGATAGTTTAAGAGTGAAAATCTGGTAAAAAGATAAACATAAAAAAAGCCTGCAAATATTTTTGCAGGCTTTTTTTATGTACAAAAATATTATTCAATAATAAATGGAATACTGATATTACCATCTTGTGTTTGGATGGAAATAAAATATATGCCTTTACTTAATCCCTGCTGATTAATTACTATCGTATTTTCACCCTTGTTTATATTATTTATATGGGTATAAATAATTTCGCCTAATGCATTTATCATTTGAATTGTGGCCATTCCTGCATTTACACTTTCAATACCCAAATTAAAATAACCCTGATTTGGATTCGGAATTATTTCAGCATTTACAACGGCATCAATATTATTGACAGGAATAAAATTCGCTGAAACATTAATATTATCCAGATATAAGGCTTGTCCCCAATAACCAATATTGCTAAAATAAAATGTAACATTATCGGAACCTGCAAAAGCAGTCAGGTCAATTGTTTTAGTTTCCCATTCATCTGCTGCAGGATAAAAAACATCTGCGGTATAACCAGGACCGGTTGCTAAATCATCGCCGCCTGCATAAAATAATTGTGTTTTTGTTGCACCACAATCTGTTGAAACTAAAATTTGTAAGGTATCCATATAAATACCACCGTAAGGACGATAAGCAACATCAAAATTTAGCGTTGCAGTAGTTACATCATCCATATTATATTTTGCAGAAATTTCATCTACAGCACCACCTTGCAAATCAGTGTAATAATTATTAAAAAACATACTGTTTTCGCCAATGGCATAAGCGGAAGCAAAATCTGCTATAGCCCATCCTCCGGTTTCACCACCATGCCATCCTGATGCAAAACTGCCTGTTTCAAAATTTTCTGTAAGTGGTAATACAGATTCAGGTAATGAACTAACAATTGCTGTTTTAGTTACGCTTTCAACTGAAGCACCATCTGTTATCGTTAATGTAACATCAAAACTACCGCCGGTTGGATAACTTACGGTTGGATTTTTTTCTGTTGATGTTGCAGGTAATCCACCGGGGAATTCCCATAAATATGTTGCACTTGCAGAAGCTGTTGAGCGATCAACAAATTTGATTTCATCACCGGAACAATAAAAATAAGGAAATGCAGTAGAAAAATCGGCAATTAGTGCAGAAGGTTCATATAAAAACGATTCCCATATACCAATATTCCAGCTTGCTAATCGCAATTTATTATCGCGATAAAACGGAATTGTTTTTAATGCATCAGTAACAAGCGGTAAATCATCACCATGTTGCAGCCAGTCGATAAATGTATTTGTTCTGTAAAATACTGCCGCTTCTCTTACGGTTAAATAAACACCACCATCGGTTCCAAACTGATGTGTAATGGCAGCAGGATGTAAACCATTTAATGTACCTGTTGTGATATTAGTCCAGGTATCACCACCATTTGTACTGTGATACACTTTATTGCCATCTGACCCAAAAGTATACGCAATCCATAATTCATTTGAATTATTACCACTTAAGGTAAATATTAAATCGCGTTTTGCTTGTGGTAAATCAATATCAGTCCAGCTTACACCACCATCAGTTGTTTTCCAGAGTTTACAATTTGAGCCACCAATATTTTGTGTGAGATAAATTATTTTTTTATCTACTCTGCTTTGTTCCACCCATAATACTTTATTTCCTGTAGTTCCACCAAATGTGTAAATAGGAGCGAATGAACTTCCGCCATCAACACTTTTCCAAATACTATTATCGCGACCCATGTAAGCATAATTGTAATAATCCCAATCAAACTGAATGCGTGAACTGGAATTATACCAATAACTTTCATTTGGTGTATTAGAAAACGATAAAAATGACGCAACACCATCAATTTCTTCCGGCAATTCAACACCACCAATATCACTCATTAAACAAATACGTTCATCACTTGGTTTAATATAACCTGTTGCAGCTTCACCGCCACCTAATGCTAAAAATGTTCCTGCAGGATAATTTTCGTAATATCCGCCATTACCGTTGTGGTATCTTCCTCCAACCATCACATCTTCCTGCCAACCCTGATCAAATCCCCAAAAATTAGAAGCCTGCAATCCATTACTTCTGCTTTCATGTGTTTCAACCCAATCGGTTGTAAAATTTACACCACCATCTGTTGCCATCCATATTTCTTCAGTTGTAGGTGAAGTTTTATAAATTTTTGTCTCCTGATTATCGGGATGGAAATAAGGTAAATAACCCATATATCCGCCAACGGCATCATAACTTGTTGCACCATCTCCGCTTTTCCATAAATTTAATCCGCCCACCAAAATTTTATTTTCATCTAATTGTGAAACTGCAATTGTGGTGTTGTAATATATCTGGTCATAATCGCTGGTATGTCCGTCGAAATCCATCAAATTAGGATGTGTATCCACATTGTAAGGCATACCGATTAATCCATGTGGAAAATTCCAGTTTTCTCCTGCATCATTGCTCACATAAACACCAATTGTTCCACGCAATTGTAAAGTGGCATCTGCTGTACTTTCTCCAACCAATAAAACATATACTTTATTTGGATTAGCTTCAGTTACTCCAATTCTTCCACCCTGACTGGTAATTTTTCCGGCATCAGCAGCAGGAACAGAAAACCATCCGGTATTATATGTAGTAAATGAAACACCATAATCAGTTGATTTTTTAAAATAAGGAATTTTTGTTGCAGGGTCATATTGTAAAGTATAAATTACTGAAGCATCATCGGGTTTAACTGCCACCGACATACAAAAATTATTTAGAATCAGTGTCCAGTTTTCACCACCATCTGTACTTCTATAAAAACCCTGTTCGCAACCTGCATAAACAATAGCCGGATTTTCAGGATTATAAACAATATCATAAGCAGTAATATAAATCGCCTGAAAAGAGGCATCACCGGTAATATGCCATGTTGCTCCGCCATCTGCAGTTTTCCATAATTCACCTTGTGATGTTGCAATTACTTCATCCGGATTATTTGGGTTCACTGCAAGAGCACGAATGGTATTCATGTAATAACCTTTTGTTACATGTTCCCAGTTTAATCCTTTATTTGTTGTTTTATAAACACCACCGGTTTCACCACCGCAATACAATACATCAGGGTTCGATAAACAACGATCTAAACTGTGAATGTTAGCATGATCGGAAACGGGAATACTTGCTGCACCCGCATCATATTTTACTGTATAATGTAATTCAGGCCCGGCGAAGGTCCAGGTAGTACTCCTACTGCCTTCACCACTGTGCAATTTATTGCGTAATAAAATATTTTCTTGCAATGCTAAATTATCAGGAATAATAATATCGCCGTTTTCATTTGCATATTGCCGCGCTGTAATTGCCCATCGGCTATAATATTTCGTATAATTATTTTCTTCGTAAGGATGTGTTTTGTAGTAAGCTTCAAAAGCAGATGCTACAGCAAATACATTTGGAGTATCTGCATACATTAACTGAACCCATTCAGGTGCATCGGGTTGTAGTATGGGTTTAATTAAACCCGACTGACTAAATAAAAATGTTGGGGAAGCGAGCAGAAGAAATAAAATAAATTTTTTCATAATGTGGTAATAAAAGATTTCAAATTTGATGCGGCTTAGCTTATTAAAATTACATAATGTTTATAATAAATTAATTTATGTTATCGGATAACCTTTTCTAACCAAAACAGGACTACCTGCTGCAAATAAAACAGAATGTGGTTGCGCCTGGTTTAAAAATGCAAAGTTACGGCCATACAAAGTTTCAAAATTTGTTTGAATAGAAAAATTAATCAGCGGATGCACATTCCATCGCGGATGTTCAACGCCGTATTGATTTGTTTGTGCAGCATCAATGGCAGCGTAACCCCAATAGTGTTCGGTGATAAATTCTTCTATGGAATCTGCTGCAATAGCTTTTGTTTGCAATTGTGCAGTTGCGGCAAATTTACTTGCTTTTCCCCATGTATAGTTTGCAGTAATTACATCAGCAGATTTACTTATTTGCCCTGCTGTTGGCATGGTAACATAATTTTCATTAAACAAGGTATTAGCAACAAAGGTGATCATACTTCGCGGGACAATTTCTTTTACGAAAACCACGCCGCGTTTCCATTCACCATTATCCTGATGTTTTACATATAAACGCAAATTAATTTCAACAAAATTAGTATGAAAAGGAAATTTAATGCCCATTACAGCGGTATTCAAAAATTGAAAAGCGACCAGACTAACCAGATGTTCACCTTTGTAGGTATCTAATACCGTTTTTGCCGGCAAATAGGGTTGTAAAATTGCCGGGTCACAGATATAATTTGCGATTAATAAATTTCGCCATTCCGCACGTAAAAAAACTTTTTGTTCGGGCATAATTATAAAATAAAAATACCGGGGAATGCCCGGTATTTAAAATAATTTAAAAAATATGATATAAAAGATACAATTCCATCATTATTTCTTTTTCCATTCGGCTAAACTTGCAGCAACTGTTTGTGCAAAACCGGTATTTTTTGCTTCAGTAGCCATGGTATTTGAACGGGTTCCAATTTCAATAGCTTCTTTATACATACCGTTTGCAGCATAAGCACGTGCAAGTGTATATAAATTCCAGTAGCGTTCACCCTGAGCAGTAGATTTTTTTGACCATTCCATTGCTAATTTAGCATCTAAATTATAATCAAGGTAAAATTCTGCAGCATCATTGTATAAACCCAAAGTATTTTCTGCGGATTTAATGGCAGTCTCAATATTCTGTTTGCCCTGCTCAACAAAGTCGTTCGAAATTTCAAAACTTACTTTTGTTGTTTCCCAGATGAGATCAACCATAATACTTTTGTCTTTCACATTACTGAAACCAATGGTAAAAGATTCGGTTGAAGTAGTAGCTGTAGGTTTAACTGTAAAACGCATCACATCTTCTTCCTGCTTATAACCACCTGTTCCCCATAATTCGGTGTTTTTATTAATAATGATGGTCCATTCGGTTTGGCCGGGAATGGTAAACAATGAGTATGAACCTGCTTCAACTTTTTGGTTGTTGATCATTACAGTGCCTTCAATTTTAAGCTCTGTGGCTTTATTGGCGCCTGTTCTCCACATTTCACCGTAAGGCACTAAACTGCCAAAAATGGTGCGTCCCTTCATTGCAGGGCGTGAGTAAGTTATGGTTGTTTGGGCAAGACCGAATTTCTGGCTTACCTGTGCCCATGGGCTCGGTTGCGGAAGTTCAAGGTCTTGTGCCGTTGCGGTTTGAGCTACAATTGTTAGCAGCGTAAAACAAAATAAAATGTATTTCTTCATCGATTGAGTATTTTTGATACGCAAAGTTAAACAAAACACCCCCACTTTTGTTTAACCCCTGTATTTCAGCAATTATGACCAGTTTTATTAGAACAAAAACGAACGCAAGTATCTTTATTTCCGCACTGTACTTCATTATATGGAGTATTGTAGTGGTTTTATTTCCTACTATTTTATCATCAGTGGTTATTGATACCGGTAAAACCCCTGTTATTTTTTGGGATTTCATGAGCGTCATCACTTTTGTGCTCGGTATTGGCATGATGATAGCTGCCGCAAACCCTTATAAACACTGGACAATCATCCTTATCGTATCATTATTTCACATCGGTATGATTGGCGGATTTATTTTCGGTTATTCCATCGGATTTTTTAATAATTTATTCATACGTTTCATCATTTTTAATCATTTTATCTGGTTGATTCCTAATGCAATTGTGTTGTATAAAGTGTATCGCCGCAGTTTTGATACGGATAAAATGATGATCGAAACCTTCAACAACGACGACTACCCACTTTCGATGTTTGATACTAATGATGGCAGAAATTTGGGTGAAATGAATGAAAATAACCAGGTAATGCTGGTGTTTTTAAGGCATTTTGGCTGCCCTTTCTGCAAAGAATCACTTATAGAACTGGCTGCGCACCGCAAAGAACTGGAATCGCGTGGTATTACTATTGTATTAGTATATATGATAGAAGCTGAAGCCGCAAATGCCTATCTGAACGAATATGGCCTTGCCGATTTAGCTCAGGTGAGCGACCCTGAAGAAATTTTTTATAAATCTTTCCGCCTGCGCCGTGGCAGCTTTGTCCAACTGTTTGGACTTAAAGTGTGGCTGCGCTGGATTGAACTGGGCTTCAAAAAGAAATTATTTAATACCAGTCCGGCAGGTAATGTGGCCCAAATGCCCGGTATATTTTTAGTTGAAGAAGGCAAAGTGATTAAACAATACGTGCATAAGTCGATAGCCGACGCACCCGATTACCGATTCTTCCTGGAGCCGGGCGACAATACCAGTTACAACTAACAAATGTTATTTTTGTGCATTCACATTGTGGCTGCTCAAAAAAAATATGACTACCGTTTTCTGTTCAGAAGGTATATTCTGATAACAGTCGACGTAGTATTGATTCTTGCAGCACTGTTTTTATATGTGCGTTTTTTTCACCCCAACGCATTACAATCATATCATACTTTTACCGATAATGTTTTATGGATTGTAGTAATTGTAGTGCTCTGGTTTTTTTATTCCTACCTATTTAATCTCTATAAATTATCAAACGTTGACCGAATTACAACGACAATAAAAAATACGGTGCTTACAGCAGTGCTAACTGCTCTCACGTATTTATTTATGCCCTTTTTGAGCCCCACTTTCCCTGAAAGCCGATTACCTGCTTTTGTACTCATGGGTGCCATGATTGTGCTGGTATTATTATGGCGCATGTGTTATGCAGCATTTTTTGTTCATCCCATTTTAACCAAAAAGGCTATAGTAGTTGGAGCAGGATATACAGGAAGAGAAATTGTGCGCACTTTATTACATAACCCTTCTATTTATCATAATACCGGTTATAAAATTTATGGTTATATAGATGATGATACTACCAAAACCGGAAAAGTTTATGATACATTAAAAGTATTAAGCACCGGTGCAGACCTCGTAAAATATGCAAAACGCTTAGATGTTGATGAAATAATTTTGGCGATTCCCGAACAGGAACGTTTAAGTGCAGAATTATACAGCGGATTAATTGATTGCGAAAATGCCGGCATTCAGGTGATACAGGCAACTCAAATTTATGAAGAACAAACAGGAAGGTTAATGATAAAAATTAAAGGCAATGATTATCATTTAACCAACCCTTATAGCATTGTTCATAAAGATAATGTGTATGCCTTTTTTAACCGCGTAATTAATATCAGTTGCGCATTAATTGCCGGCGTATTTTTTTTATTGGTATTACCTTTTGTTTGGCTTGGTAATTTGTTGTTCAGTCGCGGACCATTATTTTATTCGCAGGAAAGGGTAGGAGAGAACAATAAAAAATTCAATATCATAAAATTCCGCACTATGATTGTGGATGCGGAAAAAAATTCCGGACCACAATTTGCTCAAAAACGTGACCCGCGAATTACCAGAGTAGGAAACATTTTACGCAAAACCCGCCTCGATGAGTTACCACAGTTCTGGAATATCTTACGTGGCGATATCAACCTGATTGGCCCAAGACCGGAACGCGAATACTTTGTGGATGAACTGAGCAAACAAATTCCGTTTTTTAAACTGCGCAATGCTGTAAAGCCCGGACTCACAGGTTGGGCACAGGTTAAACACCATTACGCCTCCGATTTTGATGATACACTCGTAAAACTGCAATACGACCTTTATTATATAAAACACCGCTCACTGCTGCTCGATATGATAATTATTTTTAAAACAGTTGCAGTAATGATTAAATTTAAAGGCACTTAACGAATTTATCTTGAATTTATACCGGCGTAATATTCCTGAAAAAATTGTTTTTGGCATGATATGTTTCATTGCCATGCTTATTCCGGTGCATAAAACACTGGCATCTCCAATGTTAATTTTATCGTTTGCCGGAATATTAGTTAGCGGGAGTTACGGATTTAAATTGGATCAATTAAAAGAAAATAAACGTTACCTGTTATTTGCGGCGCTGTTTTTAATTTTTGTTTATGGTTATTTTATTTCCTCCGATATGGCAACTGCTGCCCGCGATTTGGAAATCAAATTATATTTATTTGCCATCCCGGTATTTTATGTAATGCTTAAACCATTTAGTGAAAAAGAAAAACGAATTGTGTTATGGCTTTTTGTGGCTACCTGCATCTTGTTTATTATTACCGCATTAAGTATTGCACTATATCATTTTATTAGTACGGGAGAGAATCATTTCTACTATAAAGATTTACTTGCGTTTACACCATTACACCCATCGTATGCCGGAATGTTTCAGGCCTTTGCTGCGGTGATAATCGTAATGCATCTGCTGACAAACTGGAGTATTTTGTCTTCCAAACGAAAATTCGGTTTACTTGCTGCCTTGCTGTTAATTACCTTATTTATTTTTCTCCTCACAGCAAAAATGGCAATTGCATCTATATTTATATTGTGTAGCATCGCATTTTATGTTTGGGGTAAACAATATCTTGGCAAACAAAAAACAATACTTATAATAATACTGGGAAATATTTGTGCCCTGGGAGCCATGTTAAGTTTACCGTATACCAGAGAGCGCATAAAATTATTGTTTACTTATAATGAAGTTGCATATGATAATAGTGTAAACTCCAGAAAAGAAATCTGGAACGCAGCCACGGATGTAGTAGCCCAAAACCCGATTTTGGGAACCGGAACCGGTGATGCGGAAGCTGATTTGATTCAGGCCTATGCAAACAACGGATTTAAACTCGGTGTGGAAGAAAAATACAATGCGCATAATCAATATCTTCAAATACTGGTAGAAACCGGCTGGCTGGGGCTGCTGTGTTTTGCAGGCTTCTTCTTTTTATGCTTGCGCCTGGCCATTAAACACAAAAATTACCTCTACCTCGCCTTTTTATTGCTTTGGCTGGTCAATATCAGCACCGAATCCATGCTGGAAACACAAAGTGGTGTAGTTTTTTTTAGTTTCTTCAATGCCTTGCTGGCACTGGATTTCAGGAAATTTTAAGCACCTTTTTACGCGGTTTTGTAAATTTTTTTTAGCTATGCTGTAACTTTTATATGGGCTGGTTCGCCATATGTTCAGAACGTTAGAAAAAACAATTTAAATCATTTCAAAACCAAATATTATGAAAAACTTATTTACAATCGCCGCAATCCTTTTAAGCACATCATTATTCGCAGGAAACGAAAACAAAAATTTATCTGATGCTGAAAAAGCAACAGTACTTACAAATATCGCCGGATTAATTGGTGATGAAACAGTACTTAATGAATTAGGTATCAATGGTCAGGCAGATGTTACTGTTGTTGTTGACGAAAATGGTGTTATGCACGTTGAAGAAGTACAATCAACTGATTATTTATTAGAATATCATATCAGACAAAGTATTGATGGCGCAAAAATGATTGTTAATGAATCGTTAGTAGGTAAAACAGTTTCGTTTATCATGAACGTAGTGCAGTCGAAGTAACATGTCATCCACTTCGGTTGCGTGAGACCTCCATCAGGAGGTCTTTTTTTTTGTCCGATATTTTTTTTGTTAATACATTTTCACACATCTTAATAAAATATTATAACACAGAAATGTAACCTTTTTGTCATAATTCCCTCATATATAAGTGATTTATCACAAGCAACTTTGCAGCAGAAAATAAAAGATTTATTCCACTAAAAAATATCAATTATGAAACTAACTATTTTAATTATTGCTTTCCTGTTTTCCACAAAAATGTTTGCAGGAAATGAAACAAGCTGTTCATCTGAAAATATTAAAGAAAATATTGTTGAGATGATTTCGAATAAAACACCGCCTGCCGATTTCGATTTGGAAGGAATTGTAACCATTCAATTTACGGTAGATGAAAACCAATTGATTCATATTAAATATATCAATACCGGTAACACTTTTTTGGCAGACCATGTTTTGGAATCGCTGCAAAATAAGGTGCTGAACTGCGATTGTGCCCAGCCCGGAACTGTATATGTGCTGCGATTACAGTATGTGCAATACAGCTAATTTGACAGCTACTATCGTCAGGTAAACAATGCTTTGTTATTTTTGTACTGTCAAAGGCTTTGATATGGCTGTTAAAAAGAAAACATTGTTTATAGTTGCCGGTGTGCTGTTTGCAGTAATTACAATTGTAATGCTGTTTGGATATAGCACTTACCGGAAAATTGTGATGCCAAATGTGGCATCAGATGAAGCCGTTTCCATTTATGTAAAAACGGATGATAACCTCGAATCAATTTTAGCACAAACTGCGGCAGCCGGTATTTTTAAAAATCAGGATTCCTTCGAATGGTGGGCCACCCGTCAGCACATGGGAAATCACCTTTCTGCAGGTCGTTATTTAATTGAGCCGGGAATGAGCAATAGGGAAGTGGTGAATTTAATTATGAGCGGGCGACAAACTCCTGTGAATGTTACGTTTAATAATATCAGAACAAAAACCGATTTTGCTAAAAGAATTGGTGAACAATTAATGGCAGACTCACTCGATTTTATGCAGTTGTTTGATTCAACTGCTTATCTCGAAAAACTTGGTGTGAATAAAGATAATTTTATGACATTATTTATTCCAAATACTTATGAATTGTATTGGAATACTTCTGCCGAAGGATTTATTACCCGCATGATAAAAGAACATGATCGTTTTTGGACTGCGGCGCGAAAAACAAAAGCAGATAATATCGGACTCACACCGCAACAAGTTTATATTCTGGCTTCCATTGTTTATTCTGAAAATGAAAAAGCAGCTGATGAAGCACCAAGAATTGCCGGTGTATATATGAATCGTATTAATAAAGGCATGAAACTGGAAGCCGACCCAACTGTAAAATTTGCAATTGGCAATTTTGCAATTAAACGTATATTATTCGCTGATTTAGAAATTGAATCTCCTTATAATACTTATAAATATACCGGCTTACCTCCGGGTCCCATTCACATGCCGCCAATTGCCTATATTGATGCTGTATTAAATTATGAGCACCACAATTATATTTTTATGTGCGCAAGTGGCGATGGTTCCGGATATCACTTATTTGCAAAAACACTGGCCGAACACAACCGCAATCGCGACATTTATATTGCTACATTAAATAAACAGGGTATTCGTCGTTAATATTGAACCTCAAATGAACCCGGAAATATTTGGTTCAAATGGTGTTGCAGATGTTTAATGTAATCTTCTGCAAGCCAAATTAATGTGCGTTCAGAAATAGTATCTTTTCCGGTATCAACTACATGTAAATAATTTTGCTCAGGCATTTGTTCCCATACTGCAGTGATTTGTTTATTTAATAATGCCCATAAAGTAATCAGTTCATCTTTTTGCATGTGCTGATATTGATTCGCAATCACCCAAAAATCCTGGTCATAAACAATTTTTACATGTTGCTGATACTGACCAACTACAAAACGACGTAAATTAGAATGCGCCGAATCAATGAGGTGACCAATAATTTCTTTTTTACTCCATTTTTCAGGATTGGGTTTGTTGGCTAAAACATCTTCAGTGAGTAAAGAAAATTTTTCCGAATAGGTATGAATAATATGCAGCAGTTCTGATGATAATTGTTGTAACATGGTAATGAATTATTTTTTTTGGGGAGATGACATTTTACCCTACACCAAGCCGTTTTTGCATCACTGTTTCAACCAGTAATGCCAGCGCCTGAGGTTTGTATTTTCGCCAGTTGAGCTGATTAAACGGTGCGCCAATCAGCATATAGCGGTCAACATGTGCGCGAATCATTTCATCTTCCACATGTTCGCGGAAATTAATTGCGGCAATCCAGCCATCTTCAATATCGTCAAACCATTCTTCGTAATAATCATCTTCGCCACCGTGAAAATTCAGTACATTTTCTCCAATCAGAATAAATTTATTGATACCATTATGTGTAAGCTCATCAATAACATCACGCTTAAGAAACATAATATCATTATACAAACAGTCGTTCCACTCACCAATAAATTCCATTATCGCAACGCCGGCTTCGTAATCGGCATAAATAATTTTCATATACAAAGTCGCCGAACCAAACTCATCCCATTGAGGATGAATAAAATAGTTATATATCGTATTTGTAAATTCAAACTCACTGTATTCCCTTCCGTAAAAAGGACTCAACTCATCTTCCTCCGATGAATAGAATTCGCGCCAATTATAATAAGGTTCTATTTCCTGCATATCCTGATAAACGTCCGCAAATTATTTTGTATTTTGGAAACAAAAAAATTTATTTTATTAATAAAAAATGAATTTTATTTCATAATTTTCACTTCCTGAAAGCAAGAACAGCTTTTTTTACACTGCCTTCTTTTAACAATTCTTTTTTAGCAGCTTCATAATTTAATCCCGTTTGCTCCATCACCATTTTTGTCCCCCGGTCAATTAATTTATCATTACTTAACTGCATATTTACCATTTTGTTATCTTCCACACGTCCTATTTTTATCATAACGGCCGTTGAAATCATATTTAAACATAATTTCTGTGCAGTACCACTTTTCATTCTTGTTGAACCGGTAACAAACTCCGGGCCTACTACAACTTCAATCGCATAATCGGCCTGCGCTGCTACCGGCGAACCGGCATTACAAGTGATACTTCCGGTTAAAATATTGTTTTCGCGACAAGCTTTCAAGGCACCAATTACGTAAGGAGTAGTTCCGCTTGCTGCTATCCCGATTACCACATCTTTTTCACAAACATGATGGGCCAGTAAATCGTTCCAGCCCTGTTTAGTATCATCTTCTGCATGTTCAACTGCTTTGCGAATAGCAGCATCACCACCTGCTATTAAACCGATAACCAAACCCTGCTCCACACCAAAGGTAGGCGGACATTCACTGGCATCAACAATGCCCAGTCTGCCCGAAGTGCCTGCACCAATATAAAATAATCGCCCTCCCGTTAACATGCGGTCCGCAATTTCATCTACCAGTTTTTCAATTACCGGTAACACTTTTTCAATTGCATGCGGAACCGTTTTATCCTCATTATTCATATTTTGCAATAATTCGGCGGTGCTCATTTTTTCAAGATGGCGGTAATTAGAGGTTTGTTCAGTTGTTTTTTGCATGCAATTCGATTTCATTGCAAATTAACCTAATAATTTTTTTATTCACCATAAATACGATAATATTGAATAAAAATAACAACATGGCAGGCGACGTACTCAAATATTCAAATGGTGAGGTAACCATTATCTGGCAGCCAAAATTATGCACGCATTCCGGCAATTGTGTAAGGGGTTTACCGGGCGTTTTTAACAGCCGCATTCGCCCTTGGATTAACCCGCAAGGTGCAGACACTGAAGCAATTATTGAGCAGGTAAAAAAATGCCCTTCAGGTGCACTCAGTTTTGTGATGAATGATGAAATAAAAAAGTAAGTTAAGGCATTCAATTGCTTGCAATAAATACTTGCGACTCAGGCATTAATGGGAAAACCTGTATTTTTACATAATGCATGAACAGGTAAAGTTGCTTAAAACCATTGGTTTAATTAATGGATATGATGGAAGTATTGCACTCCAGCAATATTTAAAAAACTGGTTTCGCGAAAATAAAAATGCCGGTAGTCGCGACAGGAAAATTTATACTGCGTTGCTGTATAATTATTTCCGTATTAAAGGTGCAGCAACTGAGTACGACCAGCAGGCTTTAGTTGTTCAGGCAGCAGCGTTGGATGAAGTTACACATGGTTTATACGAAGTATGGAAAACAGAACTGCCCGATGCAACGTTTGCAATAAAACAACAAATTCCGTTTCCACTTGAAAATAAAATTTCATCTTCAGTAGATAAATCTGCCTTATTTACCGCATTAAAATCGCAACCCGCGGTTTTTATTCGTGTAAAACAAGCTATGCTCGAAGAAGTAAAAAAGGAATGCACGAACAAAGATTATTTTTTTACAGTGGAAGGAAATACCCTGCGTTTTACAAAAAATTATCCCCTCACCGAAATGAAAACCTTTGCTAATGGCGATTTTGAAATTCAGGATATTGCATCTCAACAAACCATACAATTAATTCAGCCACAAAAAAATGAAGCGTGGTGGGACTGCTGTGCAGGTTCAGGTGGAAAATCGCTGATGCTCATGGCGCAACAACCACAAATACAATTGTTTGTTTCCGATATCAGAAAAAGTATTTTGGATAACCTGAAAGAACGATTTACCAGAAACGGAATATTGAATTACAACGGACTTATTGTAGATTTGACAATAAGTGATACGTATAAACGATTACCCTTATTTGATGGCATTATTGCAGATGTTCCCTGCAGTGGTTCCGGCACCTGGACACGCACACCGGAATGGTTGTCGTTTTTTGATGAACAGTTGTTGAAGGAACATATTACTCGACAACGCGACATTATTACCGGTATTTGTAATCAACTTAAACCAGGAGGTAAATTAATTTATTTAACCTGCTCCGTTTATCAGGATGAAAATGAATTAAATGTGGAATATTTCACACAACATTTACCATTAACTTTAGTAAAACAACAATATTTTCAATATTCTGCTGAAGGAGGTGATACTTTATTTGGAGCTGTTTTAGTCCGCAATTAATTTATAGTGTAAAAATATTATTCAGGTTCGGAAGTAATAATATCATTCATATTTAAAAATCGGCCCTCAAAACGAATAGGCACCATCATATTTACAGACCGTTCAGTTTTATAAACCTGAATATGTAAATGTGGTTCAATACTGAAACCGGTATTGCCTACCAAACCAATTACATCGCCTGTTTTAATGGTATCACCGCGTTTAACGGCAATTGAATTTTTTTGCATGTGACAAATTAGAATTTTAATATCACCGGTTCTGATCACCACATGATTGCCACCCCGTTTTTTTATATTTGTTGTCGGCGGAATATTTTCTTCCACACCATCATAATAAGTAATTATTGTGCCATCACATGGACTGAAAATGGTATCGCCATAAATGGTATAATCATTTACATTTTTTGAAAAAAGCTGATTGCCACGTTTTTTATTTTCGTTGAGTTTAACAATATCGATCGCATACGAATGGGGTGTATTATAACGATGTACGGCATTGCCAATTTCAGAATCACCACCCTGCATAATCGTGTAACTGCCATTGCGCAAGGGGAAAGCCAGTTCTACAGCATCTTCCTGCGTTGAACCACCATTGTAAATTTCAATATTGGTGTAAGCAAATAATACAATAAATATGGAACTCACAATAACGCCGCGACGACTGGAAGGTTTAGGTTGTGCGGAAATACTTTTAGTTTTTCTCCAAAAAAGAATTACAAAAATGAGCACATAAATAGCCGGTATTAAATAGCGCCAGTTAAATCCCAAATACGGCCATGCACCTGCTTGAAAAATAAATAATAACAGCAACACAAAAAGTACAAGTGCTGCCCACCAGTTATAATTAAACTTGTTTTTTTGTTTAATTAAATTCCATAACGCAGGAAATGGCAATAATAATGTTAAAAAAACATACTGATAAATGAGCATGTTATTTTATTTTGTTATAAACAATATCCAAAATTTCTTTTTCCATTTTTTCAGCCTGCGCAACCAATTGTTCGCCGGCAGCAATTTTATTTGCAGCCATTACTTTATCACTTAATCCGCCCGCATTTATTTTAACATTTAAAAATGCACCAATCACTGCAGCCCTTGCGCACAAAGCACCTACACCCGCATCACTCACCGAATTCGGATTGCCGAAATCCGCCATGGCTTTAATGGTATCCATACTTTCCAAACTTAATTCCATTACTTTAAATGGAATATTGATGGCGTTTAATGTAGCATCCTGAATGGCTTTTTTACGCGCATTTTTTTCATCATCATTTGATTTAGGTAAACCAAATGCGTTCATAATTTGATTAAACGCATTGGTATCTGCATCAACCATTTTTAATAATTGATCTTTTAAATGCTGACCTTTTTCTGCGTAGTCTGAAAATTCTTTCCAACGTTCATCCCATCCTTTTTTATGTGATGAAAGATTGGCCACCATTGTTGCCAGCGAAATACCCAAAGCACCAACATAAGCAGCAATACTGCCACCGCCTGGTGCAGGGCTTTCACTTGCCGTTTCATTTGCAAATGCACGCAAATTCATTGAAATTAATTTGCCAATTCTTTCCTTGCCATATAATTTATATTCAATAATTTTTTCCTCCGGATTAAAATCAGCCAACTCATCTAAACCCATACTTTTTATAGCAATGCGAATTAATTCTTCATCACTCACACCCACACTGCGTTCCTGTTGTTCCAGAAAATATTTTCCGGCATCCAGCATACATTGTAACGGAATTAATCCAACCAATTCACTGCCGGTTACGCGAATACCTCTTCGAGTTGCACTTTTATTTACTTCATTAAAACCAATATGCACAGGTGTAACATTTATATTGGTGAGGTTCATCGAAATTTGTGCAATACCATATTCTTCAATATACCAGCCAATTGCTTTTACGCTTTTGCAAGTGCCCGGAATACGCAATGGTTCGCCATGAGCATCTTTTTGTCCCGACGGATCAACACGACCATTTTCGCGCACATCAAAGGCAATAGAATTTGCGCGACGAACGCTGGTGGTATTTAAATTCACATTAAAAGCAACCAAAAAATCGCGGGCGCCAATAATACAATTGCCTGTTTTCGGATTAAATTTTTCACCATAATCCGGTTTCCATTCGGGTAGTAATATTTTTTGTTCTATACCTTCATATTCACCTGCGCGCACGTTTGCCAGGTTTTTTCGGTGCGGTGCAGAAGCAGCACTTTCATATAAATACACCGGAATACCCAGCTCATTGCCAACACGTTCGCCTAATTTTTTGGCGCAGGCGATACAATCGTCCATAGTAACATTGGCTACGGGAATAAACGGACAAACATCAGTTGCACCCATACGCGGATGTTCACCCTTGTGTTTGCGCATATCAATCAGTTCAGCAGCTTTTTTAATGGCTCTGAACGCCGCTTCCACCACAGCATCCGGCGTGCCCACAAAGGTCACCACTGTGCGGTTTGTAGCCTTTCCCGGATCCACATCCAGCAACTTAACCCCTTCAACCGTTTCAATAACGTCGGTAATTTGTTTAATAACAGTCATATCACGGCCTTCACTAAAATTGGGCACACATTCGATTAGTTGTTGCATAAAAAAAATTTGTCCAAATATAGGGGGTAAATTGCAGTTATTGCGATAATTGTGGTGTTGAAATACCCTTTGTTGGCGGCAGTTTGTGGATAAAAAAGAATTTTTTTCCATATCATTTTTGCAGAAACAATTAATCCAATTATATTTGCACTCCCGTTGGTAAAACAATGGGCAAATGCGAGAGTAGCTCAGCTGGTAGAGCACGACCTTGCCAAGGTCGGGGTCGCGAGTTCGAATCTCGTCTCTCGCTCAAAAAATGGCACGGTTCCAACCGTGCTTAATTTTTCCGGTTGCCCGGGTGGTGGAACTGGTAGACACGCAGGACTTAAAATCCTGTGGGCAGCAATGTTCGTGCGGGTTCAAGTCCCGCCCCGGGTACAAGGCCTCTGATATTTCAGAGGCTTTTTTTATGCGATAAATTTTCTGTGCTATTAAATGATTCGATTAAATCGTAATAAAAAATTTGTGCAGAAATGTTCGTGCGGGGTTGAGTACCTTAGCAACGGAGGTAGGTTCAATTCCCGACCCAGGTAAGTTTCAGCTTTTGCTGAAACTTTTTTGTTTTAGTCATTTTGCAACTCATTGACAGTAAAGGCAAGATTTTAACTCATCCTTTTTTTTTGTAGCAGCACCTTTTTCCAACTATTTTACTTCCCAACCGGCTATTCGCTCCAACAAACCGTAAAATTACATTATCCTCAAAACCGGCTGTTTAATTAGCACATCAGCACATCAACACATCAGCACATTGGCTGGTTTGTTTCCGCTGCTATCCGGGCTAGAACAAAATTTTCAAATCCTAATGTTATTTTATGATCGTTCAACAATCGGGTATTTCGAATTTAAATTGAAATTAGTCAAATAGGGAATTTTTTTAAGTCCTACTATATAGCTACATTTTATTTTCAAGAATTAATATTGCTTAATACATTATTTGAGATGTTCAACGTTTACATTACTTCACATCCGGCAAATTTCGGGTTTTTCATACCAATGAATCCCTGAGGATGCAGTGCTTTTTAATAACCCTAAAAAGGATGGGTTTTCCCAACAATTGGATATTCTTTTTTAAAAAAAATCCCTATATTTAATGTCTGGTGAAATATTTAGCAAACGATAAAACAGTTGTGTTTAGTTATGATCCGTTCGGGATGATAACTGTGGGACGAAGTTGGGAGGCTGGAACCGAGTATGGGTATGGGTTTAATGGACAGGAGCAGGATGATGAAATTAGTGGTGATGGAAACATAAATTCTGCTGAATTTTGGGATTATGATACTCGACTCGCGAAACGATGGAATTTAGATCCTGAATTACATCCATGGCAATCCCAATATGTTGTTTTTGATAATAGTCCAATAATTCTAACAGATAAAAAAGGCAATTCTACTTCAGAGAATGGTGGAGTTGAAACAGGAGAAAATGAAAAAACAAGGAAAGATTTGAAATGGTACAGAAAATTAACCTTAGCTGTGACATTACGTTGGACAGAAAAAAGTTTTATACGTTACAAAGATAAATATCTCAATAAATGTTGTTATAGTGGCAAGGGCTGCGGTAAATTATATAAGAAAAGCGCCTATGAAGCTGAAGTGCCAGAAGATCCGAGAAAAGATGAAGATAAAACTATTTCAAGCGGATTTGGACTAACTAGGGAGGTTACTGAATATCAGGTTGGTACTATTGCAAATTCAAATGCATCTGGTTTACAAAGAAATGAAACATTTAATCAATGTTATCCTATTCCACCCACTGGAGTAATAGAGGTTAATGCTCAATTGTATGGTGTTCCAGATATGATAACCATAACTGATTGTAATACAGGTCCAATCATTTATACAAGTCCATCTCAAGGAGATAGCGGTAGAAAGGATATACCGATTCCAACTGGTGTTCCATGTATTTGTATTACAGTTGCACCGAATTTAGGCCAATCTACCAGTTATAAATTTTCTATTACTGATTTAAGCGTACCAGTAACTAAAGTAGTAACCACTTATAAGTGGCTCTTTTTTAATCCAACCTCAGTTGTAACTCAAGAAGGTTATAATCGAGCTAAATCTTATCGAACAAGAATAAAATTTAAATTTTGAAACATATAGTAAATGTATTTATTATTTTTTTGATTAATGTAGACTCGTTTGGTCAATGTGAATTAAAATCGGAAACAAATTTTTATATATTGGGTGATATACATCTTGATGATTCCTATTATAAAAATACTGCAAAATACATTGATTTAATGGATAATTCGGTTGCGTTTCAAAAAAAATTGCTTAATTCACTAATAGATACTGGTCATGTAACAAATATAATTTACGAAAATCCAATTTGTTTGGAATACTTTTACTTGAAGTATTTCGAAACCGGGGATTCAACTTATATTTCGTTTATGACAGATAGGCAGTATGAGTTTAAAAACATTAAAATGTACGCAGAGGTAATGAGGTTAAATCCAACATTAAATTTTACTTGTATAGACATTCAAAATGATATAGATCCGCGTTTAGTTTTAGCGACATTGTTTTTAATTACTTTCTATGAACCGAATATCAATAAATTTGAAAAAGGTTCAACGGTCGATGGTTTTTATTCAATATATTATAAAGAATCATATGCTAATATATTAAATGGTATTAAACTGGAAATAAAAGACGAACTAAGTATTTTGTTTGATCTCTACTTCAAGTACGGGTTAAAGGATAGCTACTTTGCAAAGAAAAAATTGAAAAAGGATTTGAATTTATGGTTGAAAAATTTAAATATGCAAAAACTAGAAATGTTAAAGAACTACCTAGGACCAAATTTTAATTATTTTTGCAGGATTAGGGATTCCTATATTGAAACCTATAAATTGCCGACAAACGATCTTAAAGGGAGAGAACCATTCTTAGTGCAAAATATAATTAATTGTTATAGTCCAGATTCTAAATATTATTTACACATGGGTATTGCACATGTATTAAATGGTTACACATCCCAAAATACTGCTGAAGACCTTATGAACAAAGGATTCTGCTTTGACTCTTACTATTTATTTTATTATCGATGGTTTGCTGAATATTATCCAAAGGAATGGTTTGATATTATTGAGTTCAAAAACGAGATTGGCTGGCCAATCTTCAAATTAAGTGACAAAAATAAAATCTGCTTTATTGATTGAATTTTTTGGGTTTGTCTACTTCGTATATTAGTATAATGTGACTATAATTATAAGGAGTTGAGATTAAAACATAATAGAACGGTCAATCATATATTAGTTAATTATTTGAAAAACTTTGGTATAACGGGTTTCGCCTTAACAAGTTAAGACACATTTTTGTAAAAGCAGGATGTTTTGACCAAACATTTAAATAATAAACTTTTGTTATACGAATTAATTTACAGTTATTTCATAAAATTGAAAACTATAATTTCTAACATATGGAAAGTTGTTGTAAATCACGGATTAATTAAAAAGGGCATTTTTGCGGTCTATGACTAGCAAGTCCAAGTTTGAATTCTGTCGTTCCAACCAACCTGTCGAAAGGCATTAATTTACTTTATTTTATGGGAATGGCCAGGGGCGTATGTATATATTACATTCTCCCTGAGTAAGCGATAAATTTAACATAAATCGCATAACATTTTAAACAAAAAGCTAACCAAAATTGACAAATAATGTACTTTTTTCGTTACTTTTAACTCATGGTTAATTTAATCCCTGTGAGTATTAAGAACAATATTTTGCCTGATCCGCTCGGGATGATAACTGTGGGTAGGAGTTGGGGCAAAGGTATTGTGCATTATTACTATGATGAGTAGGGAAATAGAATGGATAGTAAAACAATTTGGGAACACTGTCAAAAAGATGGCACTTCAAATATTACACAGCAGGACTTATAATCTAGCCCTGTGTGTATTTAAAAAAGATCATCTAGTAGCATCAAAAATAATTGATAGAACTCAATAATTTAAATATGAAAAAAAGGAAACTTATCGTGATAAATTTGTTAATTATTTTTACAAGTTGCTCGCTAACTAGGGAATCCGATGTTATAATCACAAAGGACTATGTAATAAACCCCTATTGGGATAGTTTAGATAATTCAATGTCAATTTCAAGGATGAAAATGAAAGATAGCACAATGCGGATTAATCTTGAAAATGTTACCTCCCAACAACTTTTAAATTATCTTGAAGAGGATACTACTTTTTCGTTTATATCAAATGTTCAATATAATGGGGAGAGCTATTCAACCCGAAAAGTATTCTTCCATAAAGACAATGGTTTCATATGGAGTAAACAATATGGTGACGACGAGTTTACAGAACAACTAGTGTTAGATTCAATTGAACAAAAAAGATGGTATTTAATTTATGGGCTGGATAAGGAAAAAACAATCTATTATTTTTATATTGACGAAATTGGTATTTTACATACATTTAAAATTATAGCTTCGGATTGGACTAATATTTAATACACCATAAACAAAGTCTTACCTTATATTGAATTGAGGAACTTAAGATTAAAAATAAACATGCTAAGTATAAAAAAGATTCCGGCTTTGTAAATGCAAACTAAATTGTTGGCATCCAATAAATCATAATAACTTTAAAAAATGCTAATTGGTAAGTAAATTGCTTTAATTGAATTTATTTAATTTATACTTAACCTTTATCGTATTACTTAATTGGTAAAATATTCGCATACTTTTAAATTACTTTATAAATGTATTCAATTTTGCTATCCTTTTCAGGGCATGACATAGGAATTGAGAGTCTGTTATTCTTTGACGTTTGTGCAACAATTAAGTCAATCAACACTTCTTTATCAACGAACTCTGTATCAAAATAGTAGGCTACAGAACCTTGGCTACTTTCCCCTAAAACCAGCAATCCTATAACGTTACATGAAAATCCATTACAATAAAAAGGCTGGTTGGTGATTATCAAAAAAGAACCCAATTCATTTTCATACATTAAAACTGAATCAGTGTCAAAAAAGTAGTATGCCCAGTCTATGCTATCTGTATTTAAATTAATTTTTTTATTACTTATGCTTATCGACCAATCAGAAAGGCTTTCTGGATTAAGAAATGAAAAATTTTCGTCCACAATAAAATTCGTATTAAAACAATATTTATCCAAAAATTTAATTTTTGTGACAACACTATTTTTACTAAAGGATGTATCAAATTTAGGTTTTGCATCGATCCACTCAAATTTGCTTTGATTAATACTACCTTTTTCATTGTAACTTTTGCATGAATAAATAATAACAATTAAACCAAACAAAATGATTGAACTAATACTTTTTACCTTTTTTTTCATGTTTTTTCATTTTTGCTTTTTTGGGATTACCTCTTCATTTCGTTTCTTCCTATATGTCTTGTCTTGAAAAACCTTGCCACAGCTTAACCAAACATGATGCAAATTAAGAAAAAAAGAGAAGCGGTTATTAACTAAAAGGTTTACAACTTGTGTTTGAGGAGCGGTGGTAGAATGGCAAAATCATTCAAAAATCCAATAAAACCGCCTAGATTAGAGGAATATTTATTTTACGTATGTCTTAGATGGAAATACCCTGAAATGATTCATTTCTAGGTTTGCTATCCTTAATTTGGGAGATAAATTTGCAAAACCTATTCTTTCAGCTATGAATTGAACAATATCCTAAAAAACCAATTTGAACAGCCATAGTGCTATGATTTTTAGCAATCATTGGTTATCATTGTAAAGTAATAATAGGATTAACCGTAAAACCAAAATAGCTAACAAAATGTGCGTTTATTTTGGGAAGAGACATTGAACTAACGTTGGTAACCCGGAGAGTGCTGCAGAAAACTCGTTGGACAGAATTAGTGAAATGCGAATAAATAATATTTAGGATGCGAATAATTAAAGTAATTGTGTTTTTTTATATATTTTACATTGGCTGTGTTGAAGTGTTAGTAAGCCAAGTAAAAACAGAAGAATTTTTAAAAAATGAACAGATTGATACAATTAATTTTGCGTGCAATGAATTCGATTTAAATACAAAATCCTATAATTCTCAATTTGTTTTTTCACCTTTTAAACTTGATTCAAACAATTATTTTAAAGTAGAGTTATTGGATCCAACGATAACCTACACAGGGCAATTTGATTTAATTAGGAGGAATATTGATACCGTGTTCCTGAGACCTGGTGAACTATTTTCAAAAACATACTTCAATTTGTATGATGAAACAATATTTTATTCGTTTTCTGATTCCTTAAATCAATTGAGAACAATTCAAACTGCAGTCTTCAATAATACCTATGTTACCTTAACAAACAAGGTTAAAAATGATTTATTGAATGATACGCTTATCCTACTTAAATTGAAAAGTAGCATTGTTTTTACAGGAATTCCATTAATTTACGAATTAGTCATAAGTCAAAAATATGGAATTGTATATTATGGTCTTTACAACAATATGCGATGCACTTGTAGGCGGATATTCAATGACCTTGAAATAGATCCTTACTTTTTAGAATCAATTTCATTATTAATCAAAACAGAATAGTGGGCTAGATTGTTGCCTTTATGAGAGTTGGATTTGTGATTATAAATACTCTATAGTTATATAAATGTGATCTTAGTAATAAATTGATTTAGAGGAATTAACTAACTTAGCTATCACCGGGTATGCCAATCAAAGGTTATTGTATGGATCGAAATCAATAATTGATTATAATTGCGATAAAGTAGCTCTAGGGAGTTTTGTTACTTTCCAGCCAAATGACTTTAATGAGGAAAAGGTAATCGTGATAAATTATAAAATGTTAAAGTGGGTAGCTATAGAAATTCTCCAAATTGTAATAAATTTAATAGGAAAAATTGCAATTGAAATAAGTATATGAAGTATATAATATTAAAATTTTGTTTGATTTTGATGGCTTCACACTTTTGTAATTGCTATAGCCAAACTACAATTTATAACAATGGAGGTGATTACTTTCTTTCTGATAGTCTGGAATTATTAAATCAGAAAATTGATAAAGCTAAAAATGGATGGTGGGTTAGGAAGAATATTTTGGGGAACTATAAATACGCCATTCACTATTCAATGGGGATCAAAGATGGACACTACTTTTTATTTTATTTAAACGGAAATTTAAAGGAGGCGGGTAATTATAAAAATGGATTATTACATGGTGGTGTGGGATATTATCGACGTTATCAAGAATCATGGTATAAGATGGAAACTTATGAAAATGGCGTTCTAATTAAATCTTTTACAGATGATGATCCCGAATATGATCCGGGTGGCATGTAATTGAACTGATGTTTTCATGGAAAATACAAGGGATGCTTACACATGCTCCGGAAAATTAATTTGTATCTTTAATCATCATTCAAATGGAAGTAGACGGATTTAAGGGTGCAACAAGTATTTCACGGCATGCTTAGATATTAAGCACAATATTGAGCATCCAGAAAAAAAATAAATCCATTTAAATTTAAAAAATATTAAAACAAATTAAGCAAAATGAAATGGTTGTATATATTAAGTCTTTGCCTTTGTTTCATAGGTTTAAATTGCTCAAAAGGCGAAAATCAGGAAATGCAAATCCAAAGAGCACAATTAAACAGCAATAAAGTAACCATAGATATTAAAGAAAATTCCTCAACTTTAAACTCTAAGTCATTGATAATCCTACTTGAGAATATTGGTCAAGAAAAAATTGAACTTGCTGAAGGAGATTTATTTATTAGGATTTCGTTTGTTTATTATGACGGTTCTGATGATGGCTTTTCTTATAATATAATTCAATATTCAAATGATACTTCATTTAAATCATCTTATTCAAGATTTAACAAGTATAATAACGAAATAAAATTGAGCAACCAGGTATCGTTTTTGCCCAATTGGTCTTTCGCGCTTACCCCCAAAGATACACTAATGAACAATGTTTTATATCTAATTAATAATCTTGAAGAAATTGATACTTATCAAGTTTTAAAATCTAGTTTCCATACATATTTTGAAGCGTATTTAAATGGCACATACACTCAATACCTGTTGGATTTTAATAACCTATGTGACACAAAATCTGGAGCAATATTAGCTGATATTATAGAGACAATTAATGCTTCACTTAAACAAAATTCGTTACAGGACAAATACGCAAACAAGTTAATTAATGATTTAAAAGGTGATTAATTTTATATGTAAACACCCGATTGGCCCGTCCATAAGGGCTGGTAGCTGGCATGAGCCAAGACAAACAAATGCTCCATGTGAAACTAAATAAGAAGATTTAAGTACAGACCATCGCATGGAGCTGGCGTAAGATCTCGGGGGTTAACTTAATACCTTCTATTTTTGGTTTATTCCAAAATGCTGCCTCAAATGTATTAAATATGGATTAATAATTAAATCTACTATTTTTCATATTCACCATATCTTTTATAAAATCGATTGATAATATACTCATGTGTAGTTATTTGAAGTGCTTCATTTATTAATATTACAAAATCTCGCCTGTATTTCTCCAGGTTGGTATTTAATAAATATTCAGAATTCGACCCTAACTCCATTACCATAAATTGATTTTGAGCATATAAGTAAACAATTTGTGACAAGAATGGTGTTCGCAAATTATCAAGTAAATAGTGGGGTTCTTCAGATTTTCTAACCCAAACACTGTCTAAGTATTCGAAATTGGAGATTAGACTACTGTCAATAACCCATTCCTTATATATTGCACATTCGGAAACAGGAATAACAAATGTGCTATGCTGTTTTTCCCAAATTATATAAGACATGCTCATAAATGTATCTAGATTCGAACAATGTAAATCGTTATTCGAGTTGGCGTTCGTTGTTTGATATACAAGTATTGTGTCGACATCTTGCCCATATAAAGTATTAAAAATAGAATCTATTAAGGTCATATCCATATATTCAGCAATCTTATTTGTGTAATTTTGAGTAAACACTGTCATTGCGAAGAATAGAGATAATAAAGATAAAATAATGGCTTTCATAGTCCAAGTTATAATAATCAACCGGGAATCAAAGATAAATGTTGTGTAAGATATTCTGCATATTAAGATCAGGAAAAAGTATGGTAGCAATAAAAGGGGATTTTGTGCAGACCAATAAAAATAAACGCTGATGTGAATTCATACATCTATCACATCAAATTGTAAGCAATTATTATCTGCCTATAAAGTAAGTTAGTTTTTAAACGTGTATCAAAACATGAATTATAGTGACTTAAGGCACTCGAACTTATATGTTCCGGTATAAAATCTATACCCAACAATTAATCCATTAGGTAGCATTGTCAACCTGTCTATTAAAGGATAATTGCTTACCGGAACTCTCTTCAAATAGAAAGTATATTGATAGGGATACTCAACCGGGAAATAATATTTGTTTTCACTTTGTAAAATTTTAATCACCTCATTGCCTAAATAACTTGCGGTTTGAATGGGAAAAATGGTGCTATCGATTGGAGCAAACAGACCCATGAGCGTTTCCTTGCTTTTTAAGGAATCTTTTACGGTATCAATTCCACCTTGCCTAAAAAAAATCGTATCGTGGCTGATTCGATACAAATCAAAAAACATATCTTCTCCAATAATATTATCAGTTGTTAATAATTCAGCGTTGTTAAATTTTAATTTAAAATAATTAATTCCCTCAGAACTTATATAATTGCTCGTAATTATAAAGCCGGTGGCGTTTTGGATGCCTGCGCAATCACAGGAATATGATGTTGTACCAGCCAAACCATATAGTATACTATCTGATTGTCCATACAAAGTGCTATAAAGCATTATTGCCAGAAGCATATATTTCATGTTCTAAAATTAATGAAAATTGGCCTTCGTTAAGGATTATTACGTAAGATTTGTAGATTTATAACCATAATCATTGCCATCAAAAATAAAATTATTTTGAATACATAAACTGTCAAATTCAGGCTTAAGTTTCCTGAATATCTTAACTTTTTTAGACTTCAAGTCCTAAATATTTTGCTTTGGCATAAGAGCAAAGTAAAGATAATCCATTAACTTTACTTTAGTGAAAGGGAAAAGTAAAGATATTTACTTCAGTTATGCAGTTATATTAACTTGACCAAAGGAGCTTATAACAGTTGTGTTTCTATACACTTATTTTTCCCTATTTTTGACCTCCATACATATGCACCCTGTATTTCGTTATTACCTGTTTACTTTATTAGGTAGTTTGCTATTCCCAATAGCAAGCCACAGCCAAATCCTATGCACACCCAATGAAATCAGAACAGAAATCATCATTAACACTTCCGCAGCTGAAGCTTGGCAATTATTGACTGATTTTGATGCTTATGCCAATTGGCATCCATACATTTTACAGGTTGAAGGTAAAGTTGCGCTGAAGGAGAAAATTAAAGTGACAACTATTGAGGTAGATTCTACAACCGATCAATTTTCAGCCTTTATTTTGTTGTTTGAACCGAATAAACAATTAGCCTGGGGTGGGTCGCTGGGGTTTATTTTTAGTGCGAAACATTATTTTATCATTGAACCAATTAATGATAACCAAATACTTTTTGTTCAGGGTGAATATTGGCATGGATTATTCGGAAAAAATTATGGAAAAAAGATTTACCTCGAAACCTATCAAAAATTTATCGCCATGAACGAAAAAATGAAAGTCGTGCTGGAAAGTAATTAGAAAATAAAACTTATTTTTAGAACACAATTACAATTTTATGAAAATACATAAATATGTCGTAGCCTTGCTACTATTGTTGTTTGCGTTTAAAGGTTATGCGCAAACAGATACCACTTCGTCTGACCTAGCTCAAATTACAGTAACATTAATGGACTATATTGAAGGGACTTCCAATGGAGAGCCTGATAGGGTGCGACGGGCATTTCATCCCGATTTTAATTTGTATACAGTAACACAAGAAGACAGCCTGCGCATACGTTCGGGTGAAGAATATATTCAAGGCATTAAACAAGGCGAAAAATCTGACCGCATAGGACGTATAATTGCCATTGACTATGAAAATAATGCTGCAATGGCTAAAGCTGAAATTGTAATCCCTGGCTGGAGAATATTTACTGACTACTTTTTATTATTAAAATATGAAGGGTCGTGGAAAATAGTGCAAAAAAGTTATACCTGGACGGCATATCCGACAACAGGTAATAAATAGCAGGAAAATAGGTCAATTTTGAGTTAATGTAAGATTAAAATGGATGAGATGTTGTCGTGGAGTTTCCAACTCTTGACGCCACACCGGTCTCCGACCGAGGTGTTTTTACGATTAGCTGAAATGTCTTATTTTAGTGTTGCTTAGTATTTAGTACCAATATTAATTTTTAGACTGACAAGTATTTAGGCAACTATGAATAGTCGTAAACAGCCTGTTTCTTCTGTTTGTTACACTTTAAATTATTAAGTAGTTATTATGAAAAACATTCTATTTTTATTAACAGGGATTTTGAGTGGTTTTATTGTTTGGTTCATTCTTAAAATAAGTTTTACTGCAGATATATACAATACGATTAATTCTTATTCAAATTTAAATGATATTGAAAAACTTGAGTTTATAGAACTTTACCGTAAAAAAAATGGTGAAACAGTATTTTATGACTTAGAAAGAATTTTTAATGATAGTAAAGACAATGAGGCAACAATGTTGATTGGTTATTATTTAATTGAAACAGTGGCAATATCTGATAGCTTAGCCTTCTATAAGAAATATTTGCCTATTTTGGAATCAAAACCTGACCGCGTCATTGATTCAACGGCAATTCCCCAATTTACTTAATTGTTAATGATTTTTGTAAACAAGTAAAAGCAAATTATGAAATATTTTAATCGTACTTTATTGACTTTTTCAATATTACTTTTTATATGGTATATTTATTCTACCATTACTTTATATGACTATTTCATTTTCTCTCATGATGCACGTATAAGAGAATACCCATTTTTAAATTTACTTTCATTAATGGAAATAATTTTCTTAATACTAATAGGGTTTATGTATAAATACAAAGTTAATGTTCGCATACTTCAATTTAATTCTTTATGTTATATTTTATTTAATTGCTGGTTCCTGTTTATTTCTAAAGCGGTTGCTTTTTGATTAACTAAATAAAAATGTAACCAGGTTGTGTTGTCGTGGAGTTTCCAACTCCTGACGCCACCCCGGTCTCCGACCGAAATAAGGTAATTAACCTAAATTTTCTCAAGTATTTACAAAAATTTGTCGCAAAACCCCCGCTAATTGTCGCAATTAAATTGGTAGTTATTTGCTGTTGTATTATTTTAGCTTATTATTAATTATAAAAAAAATATTATGGCAATACTCAAATTTAATACAACAATTCATGCGCCTAAAGAAAAAGTTTGGGACGTACTTTGGGATGATGCTTCATACCGCAAATGGACAGCTGTTTTTCATGAAGGTTCTCATGCAGTCAGCGACTGGCAGGAGGGAGGAAGTATCTTATTTCTTGGTCCTAATGGTGATGGCATGTATAGTATGATTGAAAAGAAAGATGAATACAATTCAATGGTATTCAAACATTTAGGTGAAATAAAAAACGGAGAACGCATTTCAAAAGAGTGGGGTGATGCTACCGAAAGTTATTTCCTTGATGAAAAGGATGGTGTTACCACATTAAAAGTTGAATTAAATATGGGCGCAGAAGCCGGTATGGAAGATTATTTTAATGGCACTTTTCCGAAAGCACTTGAAGTGGTGAAAAACCTTGCGGAATTGTGAAATATAGAAATTATATTTTTAGAAAATGATATTATTTAATAGCCTGTTAAGGCAAAGGCCATCAATGTAACGTTAAGTTGATGGCCTTTGTATTTAACACTTTGACAATTAATTCAGGCGGTTCGCTCCCAACGGATATTTAAATTATATTTTCCTTTAACACCTAACATACTACCCTTGATATCGGCATTTAGTTGCCTCGAAAAAGCTGTGCCAACAGGTATTACAGGCGGAATGTTAAAAATAAAGTTATCGGTAATAATATCTGAAGTATCTATTAGTGCTGTACCCGGAATAAGAAAACCAAATAGATATATGCCGGCACCTAATAACATTGTTAACAATCCAAAAATTCCAATTGGTGCAAGAACAGGAATGGCACTTAACATCATCATGGCAAAACCAATTTCGAAAACGGCAATACTGATTATTGCCATAATTAATACAATGTCCCCATCTCGTTCCTCGTTTGCCAATGCAGCTGAAGGCAATCACATTAAGATGTGATTTTGTGGTAATGTGTACATAGCATCGAATGCTACGGACGATGGATTAATTTATTAATGTACCAATGAACAGCCGAAACCTTTGTGAGTGTTAACATTCTGCGTTGTTGTTTTACATTTAACTATAATTCACAAGTTAAAAATATGAAACCTCTAGGAGGCTTTTGTTTATAGGTAAAATGACATGTTGTGGCATTATTTTACATTAATCTTTAATGCACATTTCTTGTGTCACCCCTGCCTCGCCCAGCAGGTAAACCGCTGGGGTTTGCTTGATTCTTTGGAAGGTATTTTTTCTACAATCGTTTCACCCCTACCTTATCAGGAAGGTAAAGCGATGCGGTTTTGTTTATGTTTGAAATGGCATGCTGAGTTATGATTTTACATTTTTTGCTTCAGCGACATTTTTTGTGTCACCCCGCTGGGGTTCCACTGATTCTTGGGGGTACTTTTTTTCTACCAATCTTTCACCGCTATGCGGTTTTTGTTTATATGTAAAGTGACATTATGGGCTATTAATTTACATTGAATTTTAATTCACAAGTTAAAAATATGAAACCACTACGTGGTTTTTGTTTATATGTAAAGTGACATGCTATGTTATTATTTTACATTTTACTATAATTCGCATTTTTTGTGTCACCCCTGCCTCGTCCGGCAGGTAAACCTACGGGGTTCAACTGATTCATAGGGGGAGGTTCTGTTACCATTCTGTCACCTCTACGAGGTTTGATTGTATGTAAAAAATAAAATGATTCGATTTAATTTTTAATTATCTCATAATCGAGCGGTGAGGATAGAAAATATTCGAATACTTTATGCTAATTAAATTTAACGATGATTCAACCGCGTAGCTTTACCTTCCTGATAAGGCAGGGGTGATACGTTTGTAACAAAAGATACCTTCTAGAATCGAGGGAACCCCGTAGGGGTGAAAGAAAAATGTAAATCGAGGCAAAATGTTGAATCAAAACTAAAAATTAAAATTAACGATAAACCAACCGCGTAGCGGTTGCATATTTTTAACAAAAAATGTGAATCGAGGCAAAATGTTGAATCAAAACTAAAAATTAAAATTAACGATAAACCAACCACATAACGATTACATATTTTTAACAAAAAATATAAATCGAGGCAAAATGTTGAATCAAAACTAAAAATTAAATTTTACGATGTACCAACCACATCCCTTTACCTTCCTGATAAGGTAGGGTGAAATGTTGGTAGCAAAAATGCCGTCCCTAGAACCAATAGAACCGCGTAGCCTTGCCTGCCGGACAAGGCAGGGGTGAAACAAAAAATGTGAATCGAGGCAAACTGTTGAATCAAAACTAAAAATTATATGTAACGATAACCCAACCGCATCGCGGTGAAAGATTGGTAGAAAAAATGCCCTCCCAAGAAACAGGTAAACCCCAGCGGGGTGACACAAAAATTGTGATTCAAACAAAAGTTGTTTTTGGTTAACCTGATAATTTGCTTAAAACGTTGCGATTGGAACGATGCAGAAACTCCTAGTCCGGATCGCAGTGGAAACAAGCTAATGTACCAATGTGTTAATGTACCGATGTACCAATGGAACAGCCGGTTTTGAGATTGATTTATAATTTAATGCTTGTTGCAACGAAGAGCCGGTAGGGGATTTTATTGGGGTGGGGAATGTTGCTACTCCAAAAATCTTTTCTTCAAGCTGCTTTGTTTTGCAGTTTGGTGCGGAAAACGCTGAGTTTTAAATTTTCGCTCATCATGTGGATGCCGTTGTAAATCATGACTAAACTTACCATCATAATTACGTGACTGATGTCTTTGTAATTAAACCAGGGGCTCAATGAAAATTGTTGGGTGTGAATTAAAACGGTAAAAAACGAAATGCCCATTCCAGACATAATCCAGCCGCTGCCCGAATGACTGCGTTGCCAAGCGATGAAGTGGGTTAAAAAAATGAGGAATAACCCCGCCGCTGCGTGAATTTTAAATATTTCGAAATTATTGCTGATAAAGGTATAAGCCATGAATACAGCGAGCAATACAAAATTGGTAATCGTTAAAAATTTGCGCACACCGGAATCCATATTGGTAAACCGAATGGTGGCTTTGAGGGCAAAAAACACGGAAATACTGCTAAAAACGGTCATCGCCATAAACAGGGTATTATACCACCAGATTGCTTCTGTGCCGTTTAAGGCATGCGCTAAAGCCCCTGTGCCCGTCGAAATACCCATAAATAGAAAAAACATGCGCCACGAATTATTAAAAAAACTCTCGTTGAGCCTATTTTTAATGCGTGCGAAAAGGGTAAAACTGATTACCGCTAAAACAATATCTGTTAAACTGGTCACCGGCTCGCCAATGGTAAGTCCGGCCACAGTTATTATCTCTATCTCCAATGCCTGGTCCTGCTGTTTTTGGTCAGTCGGCGATGATTTGCCGACACACAATGTTAAATAAAGTTGTGCAAAGTTACGGCATCTGTATATACATTTTGGTGCCAGAACTTCGAATTCGGACTTATTTAACACTGCTTTCGCGGCTAAACTTACAGACAGGCTATTTTAGCGATAAAATCCACTCAGTGATTACCTGCATGGCATTTTCATTAAATGATTCTGCATTGGTGGCATATTCCATCGGTGAGCCGCTGTTGGAAGTTTGAAATAAATGGTTGAGATTTTCCAGCGGCACTATTTTATAATTTTTGTTTCCTGCATCTTGCAATGCTTTTTCTATTGCGCCGAGATTTTCTTTGTAAGGCACTTGTAAATCTGTTGTCCCATTAATCGCCAATACGGGAATTTTAGTTTTTTCGAGCGCAGGGCGAGGGTCGTAACTGATAAAATATTTCATCCACATATTTGCATAAAAATAGATGCTTGATGTTGTGTCGGCAATGGTCATTTGAATTTCTTCCAATATATCGGGTGATGTTGCTATGAGAAATTCTTTATTGAGCGCAATAATTTTTTTCGCCATAATTGCTGTATCCGTTTCGGTTTTACTACCTGAATAATTTGGTGACGCAATTGATTTAAGGCTTTTACTGCAGGTTCACTATAACCGCCTGCTTTTGCAATTAAATCGCCTTGTAAATACAAAATTGAATCGCCTGCAATGCCCGGCCCAGCTATTAAAACAATAAAATCGACATTTTTATTTTGCGATGCAGCAAGCGGAGCAATTAATCCGCCTTCGCTATGTCCGGCAATTCCAATTTCACTGATATTAAGGTCCTTACGCGATTTTAAATAATTGACTGCAGCACTCGCGTCTGTCGCAAAATCTGCACTCGTTGCCGTTTCGAAATTACCTGTCGATTTTGCAATTCCGCGATCATCATAACGCAAAACAATAATACCTTTTCGTGTGAGGTAGTCGCTTAAAACTAAAAATGGTTCATGACCGAGCAAGGCTTCATTCCGGTTTTGCGGACCGCTACCGGTAACCAAAACAACAGCTTTAAAAGGACCATTTCCTTCGGGAATTGTAAGCGTTCCTGCCAACGTTACGCTATCGGCCATTTTATTGTGAAACGTTACTTCTTCTTCTTTATATGGATATGGTTTTACAGGAGTTTGTACACGTTTTGCGGGCTCAACGGAGTCCACCTTTGCAAGATTTACCGGAAGATTTGAACCACCTTGCATCCACACACCTGCAATTTCATTTTTTTCGGGATTGTAATTGCCTTTAAATCCGCCGTTGATGGCAGGAATCGTGATATCTAAAACATTATTTGTAAACGTAGTTTTTGTTGTCGGAATACCATAAGCGCCCTGGTCGGGACTGTCGAGCGTTGTAACTAGTGAATCGCCTTGTTCCGATATATTAAAAACAATGCGCAGTTCTACACCTACGTTCAGTTTGCCCATCCATTTTCCGGAAATATTTTGGGAGAAGGCATTTGCTGCAATAAAGTTCAGCAGCAGGCAAAACAGCATCCATTTTTTCATAACAACTAATTTCCAACAAAGGTAATAGGCTGCTTGGTAGCAATGGTATTTTTTCGACGGGCATGGATGTTTATGCGATAAACACGATACAATTTAATACCAACTGATTTAAATATCAGCATACCAATTCACCGTCATGAAATTGAAAAAATAAAAATACCTGCTAATAAAAAACAAACCGGAAATTAACGCATTTCGCTGCTTACTTTTTCTGCGATTGCCGTTCTGCCGGGATATACTTTTAATGATTCCTGCAAACAATCCATTGCTTTATTAATATCATTTTTATTTAATACATAAGCGATGCGCACTTCATTTTTTCCTAATCCCGGGGTAGAATAAAATCCGGTTGCGGGGGCAAGCATTACGGTTTCATTATTATAATTAAATGATTCGAGCAACCACTGACAAAATACATCGGCATCATCGATTGGTAATCGTGCTATTGCATAAAATGCACCACCGGGGGTTGGACATAAAACACCATCCATCGCATTTAATCGCTGCACACATAAATTGCGGCGTTCAACATATTCTTTTTCCACTTCGGTAAAATAAGATTCCGGCACATCTAAAAATGCTTCTGCCAAAACCTGCTCTAATGTTGGTGGCGATAAACGGGCCTGGGCAAATTTCATTGCCGTTTCCATTACTTTATTATTGCGTGAAATTAATGCTCCGATACGCGCTCCGCAAGCACTGTAGCGTTTTGAAATGGAATCCATAAGCACCACATTTTCATCAAGCCCTTCCAAATTCATTACTGAAAAATGTTCATTGCCATCGTACACAAATTCGCGATACACTTCATCAGCAAATAAAAATAAATCGTATTTGAGAATGAGATCACGCAATTGTATTAATTCTTCTTTTGTATATAAATATCCGGTGGGGTTATTCGGATTACAAATTAATATTGCTTTTGTTTTTGGTGTAATTAATTTTTCGAATTCAGAAACCGGTGGTAATGCAAATCCGTTTTCAATATGCGACGTGATAGGTTTAATTACAATATTTCCTGCTGTAGAAAATCCATTGTAATTAGCATAAAGTGGTTCAGGAATAATTATTTCATCACCTGCATCTAAACAACTCATCATACCAAACATAATAGCTTCGGAGCCACCTGTGGTAATCATAATTTGATGGTGATTAACTTCAATATTTCTGCTTTTATAATATTGCACTAATTTTCTGCGATAAGATTCAAATCCTGCAGAATGGGAATATTCCAACACCTTTAAATCTGTATTTCTCACCGCATCCATCATTTGATGTGGTGTTTCAATATCGGGCTGACCAATATTCAGGTGATAAATTTTAATTCCTCTCAATTTTGCTTTTTCTGCAAATGGTACGAGCTTCCTGATTGGCGAAGCCGGCATGTTATTTCCGCGTGCTGATATTTTTGGCATGGCACAAAGGTAGTTAATGTGCTGATATGCTGATGTGTTGATGTGCTAATTGAACAGCCGGATGATGTACCAATGTACCGATGTACCAATGTACCAATGGAACAGCCGATTTTGAGCAAACTGCGCATTCATAGCTCCCGTAGGGGCTGACCCATGTGTCAGACTAATGTGCTGCCCACCTGAAAATGTGCTAATTGAACAACCGGGGACATAACAATGTGCGAATGTACCAATGTGCGGATGTACCAATGGAACAGCCGGATTTGAGCAAACTGCAAATTCTTAGCTCCGTAGGTTCTGACACATGGGTCGACTCAAATTGCCAACCTACTCCGAACCCCCATCAGCTAATCAGCTAATTTGCTAATTACTTTGGCGAATCCGACTCAAATTTCCAACCTACTCCAAACCCCATCAGCTAATCAGCTAATTTGCTAATCAGCTAATTGCTACACGGGCAAAAAAAATTCCGTAGGTGCTACCACCTACGGAATTGTCGCAGAATTTATTCAAGATTTAAATATTAATTCCCAAAGATCGACTCCTGAGCGGGAACGCTACCGGTGTCGTCTTTTACCACTGTTCCTTTAAATGTTAACTTAACACTAGGGGTTGAGGAATTGGATAGAACGGTGATGGATTTTGTAAAACCACCTTCGTTTGCTGCATTATATACAGCAGTAACCCAACCTTTTTGTCCCGGTGCTATTGGTTCTTTACTCCAGTCGGTGCTGGTGCAACCGCAGGTTCTTTGCACATCGGTAATAATGAGTGCTTCTTTGCCTGTGTTTACAAACTCAAAACGCGCGGTAGCAGGCACTGCCTGAGGTATTTTACCAAAATCGTAAGTATCGCTTACCCACTCAAATGCAGCAGCATTCGGGTTGGTATTTGTTGACGTTTGAGCTGAAACCATTCCGGTTACTGCTACAAAGGCTATGATGGAAAATATTTTTTTCATTAGTTAATATTAAAAAGCGGATTAATTACCACCTGAGTTAAAAATATTGTTTTGTTCAGGAACACCACCTGCTTGTTCTGATTTTTGAACTGTGCCTTTGAAGTATAATTTTACTGAAGGTGTTTTTGAATCAGACTGAACAGTGATTGCTTTAGTGAAAGGTCCTTCTTTAGCAGCATTAAATTCTGCCATAACAAAACCTTGCTGACCAGGCATAATTGGTTCTTTTGTCCAGTCAGTAATTGTACAACCACACGTTTTTTGAACGTTAGAAATAATGATTGGTTCTTTACCGGTATTGGTAAACATAAATTTGTTTTTTACCGGAACTCCCTGCGGAATGGTTCCGAAATCGTGTGTTTCTTCAACCCACTGGAATTCACCGGCATTTGGATTAATTACAGGAGTTGCTGTTTCTGAGCCTGTTGCTGGTGAAACAGATGTTTGCGCAAACGAGGCGCTGGCGATCATAATGATCAACGGGAGTGTGTAGAACAATTTTTTCATAATATAATACAATTTTAGTTGTTATGCGATTGAATACAAAAGTAACAAATCCTGAAATTCAGGTTTGAACCCGCGATTTTGATACAAGAATTATACCATCTGTGCGTTTGTATTACTTTTTTTTCAAAATACCGCAAAAGCAAATTGTTAGCAGGCATATTTATGTATTTTTGCGCTTACTTAACTGAGGGAATATGTCGGAATTAACGCAAAATAAAAATGTCACATTCGAGTCGTTCAGGCAGGATGTCATCAACGATTTTAAAATGGCCTGTATCAGCCGTGAGGTAAGCCTTATCGGCCGTAAAGAGGTGCTCACCGGAAAGGCCAAATTCGGCATATTCGGCGATGGCAAAGAAGTGGCTCAGCTCGCTATGGCCAAAGTATTCAAACCAGGTGATTTCCGCTCCGGTTATTACCGCGACCAAACCTTCATGTTTGCCGCAGGAATGGCTACTCCTGAGCAGTTTTTTGCTCAATTGTATGCAATTCCGGATACGACTTTAGAGCCAAATTCTGGCGGGCGACAAATGAACGGGCACTTTGCTACGCGTTTGCTCGATGATAATGGCAACTGGAAAGATCAAACCATCACTAAAAATACCTCTTCCGATACCTCGCCAACGGCCTCTCAAATGGTTCGTGCTGTAGGTTTGGCGCTGGCTTCAAAATTATATCGCCAAAACCCAAATACCGACAGTTCAGGGTTTTCGGTGAATGGAAATGAGGTTACGTTTGCCACAATCGGCGATGCCAGCACATCTGAAGGCATTTTCTGGGAAGCGGTGAATGCAGCCGGGGTTTTAAAAATTCCGATGGCGTTTTTTGTGTGGGATGATGGTTATGGCATCTCTGTTCCACAAAAATATCAGACTACAAAACAAAATATTTCTGAGATACTTTCCGGGTTCCAGTTGGATGAGGAAGGCAATGGTATTCGCATTTACGAAGTAAAAGGTTGGGACTACGCAGCGTTGATACAAACGTTCGAAGAAGGTATTTCCCTTTGCCGCCGCGAGCATGTGCCGGTATTTTTCCATGTTACTGAAGTTACCCAGCCGCAAGGGCATTCCACTTCCGGTTCGCACGAGCGTTATAAAAGCAAGGAGCGCCTCGAGTGGGAAGCTGAATGGGATTGTATCCAAAAAATGAAATCGTGGATGATTGCTTCGAGCATTGCAACAGATGAACAATTGCAGGGATTTATGGCTGAAGCAAAGGAAACAGCGAAAGCGCAACAAAAATCTGCCTGGAATCAGCATTTGATGTCTATAAAGGCAGACATGGATGTATTATTTTCACTACTAAGTCAGCTGGAAGCCAATAGTAACAATAGTTCCGGAGTAGCCGGCGTATTGCAGTCGTTAAGGTCAGCAATTGACCCTGTGCGCAGAGATTTGATGCATACTGCCAAAACTGCTTTGTATGAAACTGCAGGTGAATCAACACCTGAACGTGCAGCTTTACAGCAATGGGTTAAACAATATGCCGCTATTAATAATGAACGTTATAATGGTAGTTTATTCAGTAACTCGAATCAGTCTGTTTTAAAGGCAGCGGTTGTTGCTCCTGTTTATGGTTCTGATGCACATTTGGTTAATGGTTTCGAGATTATCAATAAGTGTTTTGATGCCCATTTTGCGAAAAACGATAAAATTTTCGCTTTTGGCGAAGATTTAGGTAAAATCGGGGATGTGAATCAGGGTTTTGCAGGGTTGCAGGAAAAATATGGTGAAAACCGGATTTTCGACGTGGGTATTCGCGAAGCTACCATTGTGGGTCAGGGAATTGGTATGGCGATGCGTGGTATGCGTCCGGTTGCTGAAATTCAATATTTGGACTATTTATTATACGGATTACAGCCAATCAGCGATGACCTGGCTACTTTACAATACCGCACCAAAGGCGGACAAAAAGCACCGGTTATTATCCGCACCAGAGGTCACCGCCTCGAAGGAATATGGCATACCGGCTCGCCGATGGGTATGATTTTACATTCTTGTCGCGGGGTGCATTTATGTGTTCCACGCAACATGACACAGGCAGCAGGTATGTATAATTTGTTGCTGCAATGTGATGAGCCGGCAATAGTGGTGGAGTGTTTAAATGGGTATAGATTGAAAGAACCGTTACCTGAAAATATTGACACATTTACTGTTCCTTTTGGGGTGCCTGAAATTATTACAGCGGGAGAAGATATTACTGTTGTGACTTATGGTTCTACCCTTCGTGTTGTGCAGGATGCCTGTAAATTATTGGCTGAAAAAGGTGTCAGTGCAGAGATAATTGATGTGCAAACCCTGATGCCATTTGATATACACGGTATTATTCGTGAGTCGGTAAAACGCACGAGTCGCGTTATTTTTATAGATGAAGATGTTCCTGGAGGCGCCACAGCATATATGATGCAGCAGGTATTTAACGATGATTCACTGTTCCGTTACCTCGATGCTTTCCCGAAATGTTTAAGTGCGAGAGAGAACCGTTCAGCATATGCAAGTGATGGTGATTATTTCTGTAAACCCAATGAGGAAGACATTTTTGAGGCAATTTACGGGATGATGCATGAGGTAAGTCCTAAAAATTTCCCTTCTATTTATAAATGAAATGTTATAGTTTTGCACCGTTAATCAATTTTTTAATTATTATTTTTTATTTAAAATGGAAACTGGTAAAATTAAATTTTTCAATGCCACTAAAGGTTTTGGTTTTATTGTAAAGGACGGAACTAATGAAGAAATTTTCGTTCATCAATCAGGTTTGGTTGATAAGGTAAAACAAAACGACCTTGTATCATTCGACATCGTTGACGGCCGTAAAGGAAAAAACGCTGTAAATGTTAAAGTGATTGGAGAATAAAATCCACTGTAAAGAAATAAAAACCCCGGCAATTGTCGGGGTTTTTTGTTATTGGTAAGTTCAGTATTAAAATTTGTGCAACCTTCACCCTAATTAGGTTTCAGGTTTTTTTGGGAGAGATTAATTTCTCCTGCATATTGTGAAATACATTCACTACATCATCATCTTCTTCCAGCTTTTCAATCAGGTTGTTAACCAGTGTTTCTGTGTCTGCATTTACTGATGTTTTATTATGTGGAAGGCGCAATAATTCGGCTCCCATAATTTCCACTTTTAAATCGTCGAGTTTCTTTTGCATGGTGCCGAAATCGTTAAATGTAACTTCTACATAAACAACACCTTCTTCTTCATAAATATCTTCAGCTCCGGCATCAATCAATTCAAGTTCTAATTCATCTAAATTGATTTTTGCGGCTTCAATTTTAAAAATTCCTTTGCGGTCGAATAAATAACCTACAGAGCCGCTGGTTCCTAAAGCACCACCACCACGGCTGAATAATAAACGCACATTGGCAACGGTGCGGGTTGTATTATCTGTAGCACATTCCACCATCAAAGCGATGCCGCCGGGGCCAATGCCTTCATAAACTACCTCTTCAAATGTGCCTTCTTCCTTGCTTGAAGCACGTTTAATGGCAGAATCAACACGGTCTTTAGGCATGGAAACCGATTTGGCATTCTGAATTGCCAGTCGGAGTTTCGGATTCGTATCCGGATTCGGTCCGCCATTTTTTACAGCAATTGCGATTTCACGACCAATTCGGGTGAAATTTTTCGCCATTGCATCCCAGCGTTTAAATTTTTTCTCTTTGCGATATTCGAAGGCACGTCCCATTGTAATAGTAATTTGAGGATGCAAATTTAATTTGTTCGGGCACAATTGCCAACTATCCTAAAGTTTAGGGCTTAATAAATCACCAATTTGTAGGTAGAAACCTTATCATCAGCGATTAAACGGAAAAAATAGATTCCCGAAGCAATACCCTCTATATTTAGGGGGTAGATGTAACTGCCCGAACCCATTATACCTTCACTAATTCTGAAAATAACCTGCCCATTCAAATCAACCATGTCGAATTGAACTGCAGTAAGGGATGTTAAACCCAAGCACAACAATGGTAGCATCACTTGCGGATTACCCAAAATAATTACGGATTCTGTATAAGCTGAATCAACCGGAGGAACAATAATTTCATTGTTTTGACCCGGTGAAGGTTCTAATAATTCAATAAATGGCCCGGTTCCATTTGGAATTCTTCCCGTTGCAGTATCTGCTTTTTGATTAATAAATGAAATAGAATCGATTATTGCATAAGCATATTCCGGTCCTGCAAATAACCCGATTTCATCTTTATCACCATCCAGTTTAAAACCGCAATGGTAATCACCGGCTTCAGGATTATCGTCAGCATAAATAATTAAATATTCACCGGCAAATAAATTAAAATTTGGTAAACGCCATTTACTTGGTCTGTCCCATTCATCACTCAAAAATTTATCACCAAGATAAATATCTGTATTACCGCGATTAAATAATTCGATATAATCGGAATATACACCGTCCTCATCTGCAAGTGTTGCGGTATTAATTGCCATAAACTCATTAATCACCAAATTTGGAGCGGTAAATCCTATGGGTAGATATAATGATGCGCAAGCCGGATAATTTGATGATAAACCATCAACATCTGTTGCAGTAATAAAATAATAAAAATCAGTTTCACCAATTAATATTTCAATATCAATTCCATAATTACCATCATTTGCTGCACCATCCTGATGTGTACCATCATCATACATTGGAATTTCCGTAAAAGCAAGATTGTCATTACTATAACTAAATGTTACAGTGTTTATTGAAGCATCATCTTCTACCAAAACATTAAACTGTGCATTTGAATTTGCCTGTAATAATCCCGGTGTGTGGGTTGGATATTTAATAATAGGCGGAATGGCATTTAACTCCACCTGAGCTAATGTATTATCTGTTCTTGCTATGATAAAATTTTCGATACCATAAGGTGTATGGTCATCAATATCGTTCATATCAAAACCATTGTAAAAATCATCGTACGTATAACCATAATCGAACGACCTGAATAAATCTTCAAACGCTGCGGGGGCAATTAATTCGCGAATGGAATCAATATGCGGATTAATTACATCAGGATTCATGGCAACTGTAGAAATGTAATTAATGTAATAACTGAATTTATCACGATATGCTTCTACCTGCATGAGTCGCTCCACCAATGGGCGGTCGTCAAAATTCCAGTTATAAATATCGCGTTCCGTCCAGTCGATACCAAACCAGTCAACACCCATCGTATTATCACAATCGTAACTTAAAAATTCAATTTTATCTGTAATAGCGTTGTGATATAAATAAAAATTATTTTGATTGGCGCCGTAATTATCCCAATGGCCTGTAGAAATATCTAAAGCATATATTTTCAGAAACTGGTCAACATCAAAAACTTTTTCCAGTTCACAGGGTAGATTCGCAATTGGCGTATTATTTAAAATTTCAATAAATTCAATCAAATCACTTTTGTCGTTTGCAATTTGATTACTTTCTAATTCATACGTATTATAAGCGGCCTGGTTTGTGCCTTGATAATTTAAATTGCTGCCATAATAACATTTGTATAAATTACCTGAGTCATCACCAAACCGATCGCGTAAAAAAATGTCATCATATTCTTCGGTTAAGGCATATAATCCAAAGTAACTTTCATTAATATAAACACGAACAAAACTTACTCTTCTGGTTGGCAATCCAAGACTATTATAAATATCGAAATAAATTTTTTCACGAGCCATTGTCGGGTCGTTATGATTGCCAATAAGATTTAATTTTTTCGCGCCTTCAAATTTCCTTCCCGGTTCATAAGTATTAAATGCCACTTTAAATGATTTTTTGGCAGAACTTAAGGACGTATTACCGCGTAAACGAAATCCGACATTTTGTAAGGTATCCTGCACAAGCGGTGAGTCATACACAAACTGAACAGCATATTCGTGTTCATTTTCCAGGTTTTCATACATTTCATTGAGTGAATCCGGATCCATCGTAATGTAAATGGAATTCACGAGTGTATCATCAAACAGTATACTGTAAGGTGTAATTTGCGCATTTACAACCTGATAACAATAAAACAGTATCCCAAATAGTAAATATTTTCTCAAATCAGGTGTATTTTTAAGCAAAATTAACTGATTTGATATGAAGTTACTTACTGTTGGACTGGCTTGCGGATTTTATTTCCTGATAACTACTATTAATGCGCAACAAATTGTTGTTCCTGAATGGTCGAAAGGGGTGTTATGGTATCAGATATTTCCGGAGCGATTTTCAAATGGTGATTTATCGAATGATCCAACGTTAGCAGACATAAAAGGAGCATGGCCGCATAATGATACTGCAGCTTGGCATATATCGCCCTGGACGGCAGACTGGTATGCTTTTCAACCATGGGAAAAAGAAAATGGGAAAGACATTGGTTATCAAATGCAACGCAGAAGATATGGTGGCGATATTCAGGGCATTATCAATAAACTCGATTATATTCAGTCATTAGGTATTGGTGCTATTTATTTGAATCCATTATTTATGGCACCGAGTTTACATAAATATGATGCTGCAATGTATCATCATATTGAACCAACATTTGGACCTGACCCTGAAGGAGATAAAAAAATAATTGCCCGGGAAAATCCGATTGATCCTTCAACATGGCAATGGACAAGTGCCGATAAATTGGCATTGAAATTAATTCAGGAATGTCATAAACGCAATATTAAAATCATATTTGATGGTGTATTTAATCATATGGGAAGAAATAGTTTTGCGTTTGTTGATGTGGTAAAAAATCAGGAAAAATCTGTTTATAAAAACTGGTTTACCATTAAAAGCTGGGATGATCAGATTTTAGGAACAAAATTTGAATATCAGGGCTGGTTTGGTGTTCCTGATTTACCGGAAATAAAAGAAGACAGTAGTGGCATTGTTGCTGAACCGAAACAATATATTTTTGATTGCACAAAACGCTGGATGTCGCCGGATGGTGTTACTGCAAATGGTATTGATGGATGGAGACTGGATGTTGCATTTTGTGTTGACCACGATTTTTGGAAAAGCTGGAGAATTCATGTTAAATCAATAAATCCTGAGGCTTATTTAACTGCAGAAGTAGTAGATAAACCTGAAGTTGTAAAACCCTATTTATACGGAGATGAATTTGATGCTGTAATGAATTATGGATTTGCCGTAATTGCATCAGAATTTTTTATTAATAACAATAATCGAATATCAGTTTCGCAATTTGATTCATTATTATCGCAATTGCGTTTGGCTTATGGTTATGATATGAGTTTGGTGATGCAAAATTTATACGACAGTCATGACACCCAACGATTTACTTCATATCTCGTAAATAATGATGTTGCCCGGTTTAGAACCTGGGGCGATTATTTTAATAAAACCAAAGCAGAAAATCCTGTTTATAATCCAGCCAAACCGGATGCATTAGCTTATAAAAAACAAATGCTGATGGCATTATTTCAATACACATATCCCGGAGCGCCAATGGTATATTATGGTGATGAGGTTGGTATGTGGGGCGCCAATGATCCTGATTGCCGAAAACCAATGGTTTGGGAAGAATTTAATTATGAGGATGAAGTATATAATTATAATGGTAGTAAAAGAACAACACCGGACAAAGTGTTTGTAGAAAAATCGTTGCTGGCATATTATCAGCAATTAGGAAAATTACATCAGGAGTTAGTATTACAAAAAGGTGATTTTAAGCCATTGCTGCTTGATGATGTTGCACAGGTATATGTTTTTCAAGAACCTATAATAATAAAACGGCTATTGTTGTAATTAATAACAGCAATAAAAATCAGCAGGTAGAATTTTTTAATCAGCCGGGAACAAATTATACCGAATATTTTTCAGGAAACCCTGTTAAAATAACCGATAAATTTATTCACCTTGAATGTGCAGCTTTGAGCGGACTGGTGCTATTCAGTAATTAACAATTTATTTCACCTGTTAAATAAGTAACCGTATTACCGGAAATAAGCACGCGATCGCCGTTTATGATGCTGTGAAATTTGCCTACACGTTTGGATATTTGCAATGAGGTTAATTCTTTTTTATTTAATTTCTTGCTCCAGTAATTCATTAATGTTGTTTGAATGGAACCGGTTGCGCTGTCTTCATCAATGCCAAAACCAGGCGCAAAAAAGCGGCAGACAAAATCAACATCATTTCCTTTTGCCGTAACAATAACACCTCGACTTTTTAATTCGCTGAGGATACCGAAATCCGGACTTATTCTTTTAATTTTTTCTTCATAATCAAACACACATAAATAATCTTCACGTCCGATGTAAATTTCTTTTGGTTCAGTGCGCAATCCTTTTATTAATTTATCAGGAGCTTCGGTTTCTAAAAAATAATCCATCGGAAAATCCAGTTGTAAACCATTCACTGTTTTTGTTGCTGTAAGTTTACCACTTTTAGACATAAATGTAATTACCTCGCCCGGCTGATTCATGTAATTAAATAAAACATGCGCAGCAGCCAAAGTAGCATGTCCGCATAAATTAACTTCTGTTAATGGTGTAAACCATCTGATATGAAAGGTTTCATCCGGCATTTTAACAAAAAAAGCCGTTTCTGCCTGATTATTTTCCATGGCAATTTTTTGTAAGGTTGTCTCCTCAGGCCATTCTGTTAAAGGCACCACTCCGGCAGGATTCCCACCAAAAAGATTATCTGTAAAGGCATCAATTAAATAAAAAGGTAAACGCATCGGTTTAATTGTTAATTGCTGTAAAGGTACAATTATACAATTAACTTTTTCAGCATAACAATCTGTCCAAAATGATAATTATCATGATGTAATATGCCGTGAATTACTTCGTAAACCGTAAATTTTCCTTTAGACGGGAGATAAGGTTCATCCAAAATAGCGCTATCCAGATTTGTTAAATATTGTTCCCAATCCAACTCCGATTTTTGCAATCGGTTAAGTAAAGCCGACCAAGCCTGAGGTGAAACATTATCCGGTGCATTTAAATAATTATCGTCAGGTGAAATAAAGTGTGCACCGTTTAATTTTCGTAAAACATTTTCGCGCCAGCCAATACAATGTTGCACCAGTTGCCAGATGGAATTAGCATTTGGAATTGCCTTTTTCGCAGCTTGTTCCGCTGTTAAATCCTGAACCAGTGGTAATAATTTTACCTCCGTCCAGGGTGTGCCATTGTATAAATCTGAAAAAAGCTTTTTGAGACGTATGGATTCACTCATGTTAAGTAAATTTTATGCATTAAATCGTTGTGATGCAAAATATGAAAATCGGTGAAGTATAACATTTCACGCAATGTAATTTTACCGAGGAGCGGATGTGGTAATAAAAAGTGGTCTAAATCTTCATCTTTCCAGTTACTGATTTTAGCAATTAATTTTTGATGTGTAGCTACAAATGTATTAATCACTGCTTCCGGCGTTGTGCCCGTTTTTAGTTGTTTTGGAACATAAGCTGAAGAAGCTGTTGCCCCTTCAGCAAGTTTAACATGATATTTTTCCAGAATCTGCTCATAACTTCTTGTTGGCCGGTTGGGCTTTCCAAAAAGTAACCGCAGGCCAATTTTTGGCAATGAATAGGCTAGCAGCAAAGGCTTAACGGACAAAACCAGATGTTGTGCCTGTTCAGCAGGGCTCCATTTATCGTTTTTCCGTTCAAAAAATACTTCCGGTTGAAACTTTTCCAGCGTTTCAACGGTAAGATTTATGCTAAAATTCAGCTTTTTTGTGACCTCAATTATTGTCATTTGTATAACGTTTGTGAATAAATTCCTTCATCAAAATAAGGTCAAATTACGCGAATTTCAGCGAAATTTGCTGATAATATGTATCTTCGTTCAAAATTCACACACATACATCTACTATGTTAAGAATCAGGTTTTTACTATGTGCTGTGTTACTCCTCCCTGGCATGTTTTTACATGCTCAAACCAATATTTCCGGTGTAATAAATAATTACTGGGAAGTAATAGGAATGGATAAGTGTAACAACAACGTTACCCTGCCTGTAACACCCATTGGCCTAGCCGTTGGCGATCATGTTTTACTCATTCAAATGCGTGGAGTTGATGCTGAAGCTGATAACACAGCTGCGTACGGTTCAATTAATAATTTGGCCAAAAGTGGTGTTTATGAGATGTTTACGGTTCAGGATATCGCCTTTAACGTAGTTACTTTTAACGAAGTTGTTGGCAGATTATATATGTTGGAAGGTCGTGTCCAACTGGTTCGTGTTCCTGAATATGCTGATGCAAATGTAGTTGGTGAGGTTACCGGTCAGCCATGGAATGGCACAACTGGTGGCATTATTTCGATGATTGTGACAGGCACACTTACCCTAAACGAAAATATTGACGCTAAAAACCTAGGTTTCCGTGGCGCTGATGTGGTAATCAATACACCTTGTCTTGTAGGTGGTCCTGATGGTTTTAACGGATTTGTGACAACCTTACCGGAAGATAAAGCCGGAAAAAAAGGAGAAGGAATTTCTGAAAATGGCGATAATTTTTACGCTCGCGGCGCTCCTGCAAATGGTGGTGGTGGCGGAAACGACCGTCAAACCGGCGGTGGTGGTGGTTCCAATTATGCGCGCGGTGGCGATGGCGGACAGTTAATTAACCCTCCTGTTGGACTTTGCGGTGGTATTTATCCCGGTTTTGGGGGATGGCCATTAACGTATAGTAATGCCGAAAATCGCATTTGGATGGGCGGCGGCGGCGGCGCAGGTAGCTCTAATTTAGGTACTGCTCCTCCGGCTGGACGAGGTGGTGGAATTATATTAATTCGCGCAAACACAATAGTTGGAAACGGATTTGTAATTCGCTCCAATGGTGAAACAATTTTCAGTATTGCTAATGATGATGGTGCTCCGGGTGGAGGTGCTGCAGGTACTGTTTTGCTTGAAGTAACTACAATTACTGGTCCACTTACTGTTGAAGTAGTTGGCGGTGATGGTGGTAATGTAGATAATACCGTAGATGGTGTAAACTGCACCGGACCCGGTGGCGGTGGCTCCGGTGGTGTTTTATGGATGAACACACCTGCTATTCCTGCGGGTTTAACCTTATTGGCCAACGGTGGTAACTCCGGAATTACAACCGGTGAAGTAGCAGTTTCTCCATGTTTCAACTCAACAAATTTTGCTCAGGATGGCACAGATGGTGGGTTTTTGAATAACCTGGCTATTCCAACACCTACTGATTTATATACCGAACTAACGGTAGATATGATTCCGGATGACGCTGTTGTTTGTGCCGGAAATGAACTGTTTATGAGTGTTGTAGCAACAGGAACAGGCGATTTGAGTTATCACTGGAATGACCCTCTGCTAACAAATACGCCTGATTTAACCTTAATTCCTACTAGTGATTTCACATATGCGGTAACTGTGACAGATGATTTAGGCTGTCAGTTAATTGGTTTTGTGGAAGTAGATGTAATTGATTCAGTTGCTATTAATGCCTATCCCGATACTTCATTAGTACTCGGTAATTTTATGACATTATATACAAATATGGCTGATCCTTATACTTTATTATGGACGCCAAATTATAATATTTCAGATGTTACTGCATTTAATCCGCTTATCAATCCTTATGAAACAACAACTTATTGTGTTACTGCAACACATCCTACAGGTTGCGTTTCTACCGATTGTGTAACCATTTTAGTTGCAGCAGAAGTTGCTTTACCTAATGCATTTACACCTAATGGTGATGGTGTGAATGATATTTTCAGAGTGCCACCAACAAATAATCTCTGCGAAGAAACTCAATACTTTAAAGTATTTACCCGTTGGGGTGAACCGGTATACGATTATTTCCAGGAAGGTGGAACCGAAGGTTGGGATGGAACCGACCCTACAGGAAAAGATCAGGAAATTGGAACCTATGTTTATATCGTAAAAATGATGTGCGACGGTGTTTTGGAAACCTATTCCGGAACCGTTCACTTACTGAGATAATTTTATAAAACACATAAATTAAAAAGCGGATGACCTTAAATGAGCATCCGCTTTTTTTTAACCTATTATCAATAAACTACTTAATAAACATCCATAATAAAACGGGTTTTTCACTCGCTTTTAATTTTTCATCCACTCGCCGAAAAAAGTTATCTGAAATAGCAGGACAGCCCCAGCCTTCAGCGCTACCAATAGGATAAATTGCGTCATCAGTAATTGCATCCCATGAATGGAAAACAATTTGTCTGTCGTAGGCCTTGCTATTACTCGATTCTAAGCCATGCAGATAATATTTTATACCAACACCCCATTGGCTATAATCGCGTTTCCCAATTTTATATTTTCCGAGCGAAGATGTATGGCTTTCGGGTGTATTACTAAATACCGGATTTTCAGCGCTGTATCCCATACTCCAGGGTTTTGAGCCACAACCATGACTCACCAATCCTGAATCAATCAATGTTTTAGCATTTAAAGTCATAAATATAAAAGCGATGTAAACCGGAATGGATTTTCATATTTAATAAAAAACAAAAATCAGTATTAAACTTATTTGCCTTACAAAATGATTTGGCTGAGTCAACTTTCGAAAAGGTTAAAATTCGATTGAGACTGTCGGTTTTTTTTAATGAATCGGCTGTTTCATTTTCGGAAACAGTTTTGTTATCAGCCTGAATATCGCAGTTTAAAAATGGAAAGATGCATGCCGTCAAAAGCAGCAAAATAAGCAGGGGTTTCATTGGTGTGTCAGTTTCTGGAAAAAACGATAAACTGCACCGGCTTATTACCAATGTAACATCATAATTTTGTCAGAAGTAAAAAATTATTTTTTCAATAAACCATCATCCTGCAGCATTTGATTTAAAATGGCAGGGTCTAATTTTCCTAATTCGCGTTCAGCGTCGATATAATCTATTTCGCCTTTAATGGTAAATTGAATTCTTCTTTCAAGATTACCAAACTCAGGACATTTAATATTCTGATAATTTTTCACCTTACCATCATCATAATATTCTTTGCGCATCAATAGGTAACCTTTGTTATCGTAGTATTTTACAATTTTCGGATAATTTTTACGGTAGTACGACGACCACATGCCGGTTTCCATACCTTTATTGTAATTCCCCTCCATTTGAACTACTCCACTTGGAAAAAAGAATTTCCAATTACCATCTGCCAATCCATCCTTTAAACTACCTGAAACAATCAGTGCTTTTTTCTCATTGTAATAAGCAATATTTCCGGTATAAGGTTTTGAGTCATACAGATATACTGTTGGTTTGAAATTAGTTACAAAAGCGCTATCCTCATGTTTCATCGGCGCGAAATTTAATCCGCTGCTGTCGGAAGTAGTCAGGTTTTCAGCTAACAATGCACCATTGGCATCGGTTGTAGCAACTTTATCGGCACAGGCTGATAACAGCATCGCTGAAATGGCGATATAGAATAGGGTTTTCATTTAATAAAGATAATTTATTTTTTTCGAAGTACAATTTGAGTCACCTCCGGCCAAATGCCGATACGTCCCGGATAACCTACCGTTCCTAATCCGCGATTAACATAAATATAGGTTTCATCCTTTTGATATAACCCTGCCCATTGGTCGTAAATAAACTGTGATGGCGAAAAACGGATCGCCGGTGTTTCAATTCCCATTTGGAAACCATGTGTATGTCCGCTCAATGTAAGCTGAGGCGGTTTATTTTTTTGCAACACCTTTGCATCCCAGTGCGAAGGGTCGTGCGATAATAAAATACGGAAGCTGTTTTCATCAACCCCTTTGGATGCAATGTCGAGGTCGCCAATTTTTGGAAAATCGCCTTTCCCCCAATTTTCTACACCAATGATATATATTTTTTCACCGTTTTTTTCGATGCTGGTATTTTGATTTAATAATAAATTATAACCAAGTTGCGGATGAATATTTTTTACATTAATTAAATTTTGTTCTCTTTCTTCCGGTGTTTTCCATTTGATATAATCGCCATAATCATGATTGCCTAAAATGGAGATTACACCATGCGGCGCATTTATTTTTTTAAATGTTTCGTACCAGCCGTCCATTTCATCTGCTCTACTGTTTACAATATCGCCGGTAAAAAAAATGACATCTGATTTTAAATCCTGAATTAATTCAACTAAATAAGACAACTGATGTGCAGCCGATTTATCCCATGAACCGATATGCAGGTCGCTGATTTGTGTAATTTTAAATCCATCGAATGCGGCAGGTAAATCAGAGAAGGCAATTTCCTGTTTATGTACTGTAAAATTATAACGGCCTTTAAAAATGCCATAAGCAAAGCCTGCAAAAGGTATGGAGCCCGCTAAAAATGCCAATCGCGAAATAAAGGTTCTTCTGCTGATTAATATTCTTTTATCCAAATATTCTTTTCTACGTTTTCTGATGGTAAATAAACTGTAAGGGACACGATAAATATCTTCCAGAAAAAATAAAATAATGGCAACGATAATTTTAGTGAACAGCAATGAAACAAAAATGCCAAAAAACCATAAATTAATTCTGGCCATTGTTGGATGCATATATTGCAGTAATACAAATCCTAAAGAAGCAATAATAAATATTGCGAGATTAATACGCCAGTAAATTTTTATAGCTTTTTTCGCTTGCTTTTTAAAGGCAGCTTTTACGGCACTGTGTATTAAAATATCGCCGACAAAATAGGCAATAGCCGATACCGTTAATCTGGTTATTAGTGCTTGAGCATCCATAATTGTTGTTGATAAACAGTTTAACTGGCCGGAACGTTCATTAATTTAACATTTACCTGTGGAGGAACACCTACTTCGATATCAATTTCACTGAATTTAAAATTGCCGAGGGTGAGCTTACTTTGAAATTCATCTGCAGTGGTTAAAGTACCGACAATTACTTTTAATATTGTTTTATCATCGTTAGCCTTTAATATTTCCGCAATTTCCTCTTTTGAGATATCTGCAAATTTTTCAAAATGAAAAATAATTTTTGGTGGTAAACTAACCCCAATGTTAATCTCTTTGGTCCGATAACCGGTTTTTTCTATAATCGGAGAAAGGGCAATAAGGTCGTTAGCAATAACGGCTAATTTTTCTGTAGTCAGATTCTTTACATCGTAAAAATTACTGAGGGTTTCTTTCAGCAGGTCAGTTGCTGATTGCAAACCTTCGCCAAATAAAGCCCCTGTATCATCAAGGGCATTTTTTACCGATTCCAATACCTTTTTCATAATTGGCAGCAAATTTAATCATCTGCCAACACAATTAATTTGTCTTCTGCTGAAAATTGTATCATAACCTGTTTTTCGGGGTTGAGTTTAATACCATAGGCTTCTGCGGCGTTGTGTTCATTTACCATACGGCGGTAACCAATTACGGTTTGGCCTTTTTCAATGCCTGATTGTACAAGGGTATAGAAGTTTACCGGCTGTTGAACACTTACATAATCCGTTATCGGCTTCATGTAAATTTCACTGCCATCTTCATCCAGAATATCTTCAAAAACACGCATTAAATGTTTGTTTTCACTTACTTGTGTAATTAATAAACTTAACATTTTATCGCTTACAATAAAATCATCGGCATTAGTTACTTCAGCCAGTTCACGGTTTTTAAGATCCAACATTTCACTCACCAAATTTAAATCTTTACCTGCTTTTTCACTCATATCGCGTAAATGTAATAAGGTGATAAGGGTAATTGAATCACTGCGCTGAATATCGTTATCTAATTCATAACTAAACAGCATTACATAATCGGCGTTAAATACATTTAACTGTTCCAGCACATTTCTATCACTGGTTTCGGCATGCGTATAGTCAATTTTAATATTTTCGAATGCTGTAATATTTTCTTTTTGCAATTCAGCAGGAATTTCCTGATTGGCAACAACATGAATAACGGAGCCTTTACCTACATAATTATTTAATTCTTTTATTACACGAATTACTCTTCGGTTCCATCCTAATAAAATGATACGTTCCACCTTTTTTTCTATCAACGGTTTGTTTTTGTTGATTACATTCGCATGTATGTCTACTGTTGATTTATTATTTAAAACAATAGTGTCGTCATCTGCACTAATTACAATTATTGCATCACTGTTGGAAATTAATGTATCCATTGGTGGATTAATTCTGCTGATTGCATTTTGTTGCAAACCAATCACACAACTGGAGTCATACATATTCAGAATTTCTGCATATGTTTTTCCGGCTAGTTTTGGTTCGTTTTTGTAATAAATTTCATCCCCACCATAATCCATTAATTCAGTATATACAACACTTAACCCGCTTTGGCGTGAGGTTTGAACCATTATTCTCGCTACAATATCATCCGTTAATATTAATTCAGCCTCATCTTTTGCAATCATACGTGCAACATCAAAATTTTGCGTTTCACGCATTTCTGCAACAATATGATAAGGCTCCGTTTTACGGTCGGGGTTGTTGGTAATGGCAAGAATTGTTTTAATTATTTCAAAATCGCTTTCGTGAGCATCTTTTCCTAAAATTATTATAGATTTTGCATTTTTGGGATTTACAATTTGAAGATCAACAGGGTTTGTTGTATCACCGCTTCTGCAAATTACTTTTGTATTTTTTGTGTCAGGAACATTCGTTTTAATGTCATCTTCCATTTCCACTTTATCGTTGCTGGATAAAATTACAATACGTGGTTTTTTCTGATTTTCATTTGCGGCAACTAATTCGCTGATTATGGTAAATACTTTTGAACTCCATCCTAAAATCAGTGTAAAATCTTCTTCCATTACTTCACTGCGACCTTTGCGCAATTCATCCAGTTTTCCCTCTATCCCGCTCGATAATACCCCAATTAAAGTACTCACAATAAAAATACCCCCAATAGTAACCAGCAACATGATGATTCGAAATCCCCATCCTGCATCGCCACCCATTGTTCCTGCATCCAAAGTGCGCATTAAACTTTGCCAAGCCGCTTCCAGGAAAGATAAGCCCGATTCTTCAGGCTGATTAATACCGGTTATCATTAATACGATAGCTGCAACTATAATTACCAGTATGGATATGATTGCTAACCATATAATCAGCGCCACAGGGCCTTTGCTCATGGTGTTATCAAAGGCATAACGCATTTTTTTGGAGAAATTGCTCATAATGTGTTGTTTAGGGTAAAAATAAAATAATTATTGAAATGTTATCCCCTTTCATCAGGTAATTCAATAAGTGATGGAAATATATAAACAAGTGCTACACATTATTGTCAATTGCAAAAAAAATAAATATGTTAACAGCCTTTTTTGGGGGAGATGTTATTCGTGGTATAATTTGTAATCGCTGTTTAAGTTTATCAATTTTGCAAAAAATATCATTATGCTGAATTGGAAAAAACCCGTAGCCGGAGAATATATTCCTTATCAAATTAACTATATAAAATTAGTTCAAGATGGCGACTTGATTGAAATTTTACGCAATCAGATTGATGCTACAGCTGCATTTTTAGCGGAGTTAAGTCCTGAAAAAATTGAATACCGTTATGCAGAAGGCAAATGGTCGATAAAAGAAGTGCTGCAACATTTAATTGATTGTGAAAGAATAATGTGTTACAGGGCCTTATGTATTGGAAGAAAAGATAAAACTGCGTTACCCGGATTTGAAGAAAATGATTATGTAACAAATGCTAATGTTAATGAACGCGATTTTATTGATATGATACGCGAATTTGTTGCTGTTCGTGCAGGAACAATTTATATGCTTCGGAGTTTTAATGATACTATTTTAGCTGAACTTGGCACGGCAAATAATAATACCGTTTCATGTAATGCTTTGGCGTATGTAATTGCAGGGCATGAGTTACACCACTTAAATATTATTAGGGAACGATATTTATAATTATTTTACTTCATGTATATTCCAAAAATTAACAAGATTAATAATCAGGAAGAAATTTTTCGATTTATTCGGGAAAACCCTTTCGCAATTATAATCAGCAATAATAACGATGGTATTATCGCAACACATACACCTGTTGAGTTGTTTGTAAAACCGGATGGTGTAACTGTGCTGCGCACACATATTGCAAAAGCCAATCCGCAATGGAAAAATTTTGCGGATGCAGGAAATGTGATGGTGATTTTTAATGGTCCGCATACCTATATCAGCTCTTCGTGGTACAATCATGTTAATGTTCCAACATGGAATTATATTGCCATTCATGTATATGGTAAGCCAAGAATTTTGGACCGGGCAGAAACAATTTCGCTTTTAACTGATTTGGTAGACCGGCATGAACAATTTTCTGAAAAACCTTTTTCTATGCAACATCTTGATGCTCAATATCTGGATAATCATTTAAAAGCTTTGGTGGCATTTGAAATTCAAATTGATAAAATAGATGCCAAAGAAAAACTCAGTCAGAACAGAGATGCACATAATTTTAATCTGGTAATTGATCAACTGGAAAAAAGACCTGATGAACAAAGTAAGGCGATACAATCGGAAATGAACCGGATTAAAAAAAAGTTGTTTGAGTAGGAAGTTTTGAATTCGTAATATATCTTTGAACACTATGAGCGATTCAGCAACATATCAGCAATTATTAAAAAACAATGCAAATTGGGTAGAAGAAAAGCTGGCTACAGACCCTCAATATTTCGAAATGTTGTCGCAAGGCCAGCAACCCCCGTTTTTATATATCGGTTGCAGCGATAGCCGTTTGCCTATTGACGTGTTTACGGGTTCAATTCCCGGACAAATCTTTATCCATCGTAATGTTGCCAACCAGGTGTTTTTGAATGATATGAATTTGTTAACTGTTTTAGAATTTTCTGTTAAAACATTAAAAGTTCAGCACATAATTGTTTGCGGTCATTATGGTTGCGGTGGGGTAGAAGCTGCCTATACCGGAACCACGTTAAACATGGTTGAAAACTGGACCATGAATATTCGTGATATCGCCATGGAAAATAAAAAGGAATTGGACGCCATTCCTGATTTAAAAGAAAGATTAAATAAACTGAGCGAATTAAATGTTATCAGGCAATTGCGACAATTATGCAAAACATCAGTAATGCACGATGCCTTCCGAAAAAATGAATATCCGAAATTGCATGGCTGGGTGCTGGATATATCGCACGGTTTAATTAAAGAATTACCTATACCTGTTGATGAATGGAAACAATACGGATTGTTGCCTACAGGTTATGAACCTTGATGATCACCGTCTGCGCGATTTTCCATCCTTGATTTTTCTTTATCGTATGCTTTGATAATTTGTTTCACCAATCGGTGACGAACAACATCATTTTCATTTAAGAAAATTGTACCAATGCCATCAATATCTTTTAATATACGCAACGAGGTATATAACCCTGAAGATTGATTTCTTGGTAAATCAATTTGTGTTAAATCGCCGGTAATAATACATTTTGCACTTGGACCGATACGTGTTAAAAACATTTTTATTTGAGCATCTGTTGCATTTTGTGCCTCATCTAAAATAATAAATGCATGATCCAATGTTCTACCGCGCATAAATGCCAAAGGTGCAATTTCAATTACACGGTTCTGCATGTATAAATTCAGTTTTTCCATTGGCAGCATATCATCCAATGCATCATATAATGGTCGCAGGTAAGGGTCGATTTTTTCTTTTAAATCGCCGGGTAAAAATCCCAGGTTTTCACCTGCTTCAACAGCAGGCCGGGTTAAGATGATACGTTTTACCACTTTATCTTTTAAGGCGCGAACAGCAAGTGCAACTGCAGTATACGTTTTTCCCGTTCCCGCAGGTCCTATTGCAAAAACAATATCATTTTCGTTGGCTAACGCGACCATTTTTTTCTGATTTGGCGTTCTGGCTCTTACCAAAAATCCATTTTGACCATGCACAATTGCATCATCGGGTAATTCAGGAACATCTACCAACTCCTCTTCTGCAACACCAAATAATATACTCTGCAAATTGGCGTCACTAATACTGCCAAAACGTTCGAGGTGAATTAGAACTTTGTCGATTTTTGCTTTAAAATCATCAATATCTTTTTCATTGCCTCTCACCTTTAATTCGCTTCCGCGACCGGAGATATTGAGATATGGAAAGGTTTTTTTTATGATTCCCAACCGGGCATTATGTATACCGTAGAAGTCAATCGGCCTTACGCCGTCTAAAGGAATAGTTATTTCAATCAATTTTTCTTATAATTTTGTGTCGTTCAATGCAAATTTAATTTTTTTGAATTAACCCGCTTATTTTTTAACCGAATTATGCCAATTGTAACCCTCACGTCCGACTTAGGTAATAAGGATTACTACGTGGCTATCATTAAAGGTAAAATATTATCACGTGTGCCAAATGCGCAACTTGTTGATATTACCCATGAAATTACTCCCTTTAACATTCAGGAAGCTGCTTTCGTTCTCAAAAATACATTTATTCACTTTCCTCCAAAAACAATTCACCTTGTAAGTGTACATGCAGAGACCCGCAGCGACACCAAAGTTGTGGTTATTGAACACCAAAATCATTACTTTGTTGGTATGGACAATGGTTTATTTGCACTTATGACAGAGGAATTACCAAAACAAATTATAGCAGTAAATATGGTCGGAAATGGGCCAAGTTCATTTTTAGCGAAAGATATCATGAGTGATGTTGCGTCGGCGTTATTGGAGGGGAAAACCCTGCAATCGTTGGGTTCGGCTCTTAACGCGCTTGAATCAAAAACTTACCTGCGGCCGCCTGATAACAATTTTGTGATGCGCGCAAGTATCGTGTACATCGACCGTTTCGGCAATTTGATCACCAATGTGAGTAAAGACCGATTCGAAAAAATACGTGCTGGACGTGAATTTGTTATAAATTACAAAAGAAATGAAGAACTTCGCGAAATATCCGGAACGTACAGCGATGTACCGGAAGGAGAAAGATTGTGCTTGTTCAACTCCTCGGGTAATCTGGAAATAGCTATTAATAAAGGCAATGCCAGCCAGCTCCTGGGATTACATCTTGATAACACCATACAAATTGAATTTGAATGATAATACGCATTGTGAAAATGTCCTTTTTGCCCGAAAAGACTAACGATTTTATGCAAATTTTTGGCAACGCGCAACACAAAATTGAAGCGTTTCCGGGATGTAAAGGCGTGGATCTGACACGTGATATTTTACAACCGAATATTTTTATTACAATTAGTATTTGGGATTCGGTGGTTTCACTCGACAATTATCGCAATTCTGAATTATTTAAAACTACCTGGGCACAAACTAAATTATTATTTAACGAACGCCCCGATGCATGGTCGCTGGATAAATTAAGATAGGATGCAAATTTCTCCGGATAATTATACCATTTTTATTAATAACCTTCCGGACAAGGACGGCGTTTTTACAAGCTGGCTGCAGCAACATCAATATTCACGCATTTTTGTTTTATGTGATGAAAATACAGCCCAATATTGTTATCCGAAATTGCAAGCATTTTTGCCACAGCATATTTTACTACAAATTAAATCCGGTGAATCGGAGAAAAATATTCAAACGTGTACTTATTTGTGGCAACAACTTACTGAATATCAGGCTGAAAGAAAAAGTCTGCTGATTAATTTAGGCGGCGGTGTTATTGGCGATATGGGCGGTTTTGTTGCCGGAACGTATAAACGCGGATTCGATTTTATCAATATTCCGACTACATTATTATCACAGGTAGATGCATCAGTTGGTGGTAAATTGGGTATTGATTTTAATGGCGTAAAAAACCTCATCGGATTATTTCAAAATCCGAAAGCTGTTTTTATTGTATCCGATTTTTTGACAACATTACCACAAAATCAATTGCGCTCCGGTTTTAGTGAAGTGTTAAAACACGGATTAATTTATCAGGCCGAATACTGGAATACAACTAAAGTTTTAAATTACGCTACCTGCTCCGACTGGTTATCGGTAATTGCCAACTCTGTTGAAATAAAACATCAAGTAGTAAAAATTGACCCTTTTGAAAGTGGGTTACGAAAAATATTAAATTTTGGTCATACCATTGGCCATGCTATTGAAACATGGTCGCTGCAACATGACACAAATCCGCTATTACACGGAGAAGCAATTGCCATCGGTATGATTTGTGAAGCCTATTTATCGTTTAAAATAAACGGACTTAGCCAAACAGCACTCGAGGAAATAGTTGAAGTATTGATAAGAAATTTCGGAAAATATCCGCTCCAAAATATACCTGTTCCTGCTTTAATGGAAGTGATGCAACTAGATAAGAAAAATAGTAATCATACGATTAACTTTAGTTTATTGCGTGCCATCGGTACCTGCGATTTTGATATAAAAGCCTCAGACGCAGCAATTGCCGAATCATTAAATTTTTATTGCCAACTCAAATGAAATTAATTTTTAAAAGTGTTCCATCAGCTATTCAGGGTGCAATAAAACTGGAAGGTTCAAAAAGTATCAGCAACCGTTTATTGATCATGCAGGCATTGTGCCCGGAAGGATTTGAAATAGATAATCTCTCTCCATCGGATGATACTACAACATTAAAGCGCCTGCTAAGCAGTAATGATACCATTTGTGATGTTGGTGCAGCAGGTACTACCATGCGATTTTTAACTGCTTATTTTGCAATTAAAAATCAGCAACATATTTTAACCGGTTCTGATAGAATGAAGCAGAGACCAATTAAATTATTGGTAGATGCACTCCGCGATTTAGGAGCTGATATTCAATACAAAGAAAAAGATGGTTACCCGCCAATTGAAATTAATGGTAAAAAATTATCCGGCGGAAAAGTTACCATTCGTGCGGATGTGAGTTCACAATATATTTCTGCTTTATTAATGATTGGTCCTGTCTTGGAAAACGGACTGGAATTATATCTCGAAGGAAAAATTGGTTCCTTTCCTTATATTAATATGACCTTGCGCACCATGGCAAAATTGGGTATCCAATATAAAATGGATGGAAACACAATTCATGTGTACACAGGTAATTATATTGGTAAACCGATGCAGGCAGAAAGCGACTGGAGTGCAGCTTCTTATTTTTATGGTATTTGTGCATTGAGTAAAGGCGCTGAAATTAAAATAAGTGGCTTATTTAAAGATAGTTTGCAAGGTGATAGTGTGTTACCGGAGATTTATAATCAGCTTGGTGTAGTGAGCTATTTTGAAGATGATATTTTAGTACTTAGTCAGGTGGATAGTTATGTGGATGAATTAATTTACGATTTCAGTAATTGCCCCGACCTTGCACAAACGGTTGCGGTTACTTGCGCAGCACTTGGTGTTCCTGCAAGATTTACAGGACTGGAAAGTTTAAAAATAAAAGAAACAGATCGCACGGCAGCTTTGCAAACGGAATTACAAAAATTCGGTGTGTCATTTTTACCGGATGGTGAGGCCTGGGTTTTAAACGGAGCAACCGTTGCCGGAAATGATTTAACGATTCATACCTACGAAGATCATCGTATGGCCATGTGTTTTGCACCGTTGAGTTTAAAGCACAAAAATATTATTATAGAAGAACCAATGGTAGTGAAAAAATCTTACCCTTCTTTCTGGAGCGACTTATCCTCACTCGGGTTTGAATCGGAATCAATTTGAGGCAAATCATTTTTTAATAAATCTTCTTTTGACTGAGGACGTTCATTATATAACCAGAGGAAATTTTTTAACTGATAATCAGTAAGTGTTACATTTTGCATGGGTTGAAACTCACTGTCGGGTGCATTTTTAAATGTAATTCTGTGAAACTTTTTATTGCTTAACTGAATTATTATTTCGCTGCAAAACATTTTATTTACACCAATATACCTGTCCTTTTCATCTTTCCCAAAATAAATACTTTCACCATTTCCGATGGCTTTTATTTTGGTAAGATCTTCATTGGTAAAATACCCGAAAATATTTCTGCCTTTAATTTGATTGTATATTAAACTGTCATCTTCGTTAATAATAAAACCATTGCTAAATAGTTGAATTTCGCTCAGTGTTTTATTGCGTAAAATCATATTTACTGTATCTGCCGTAAACTGAGAACTATCGCTCCACATAACAGGTAATCCATACATTCTGATTACCGAATCCATATCCGAATAACTCAGCGAATCACATCTTCCCTGCAAATCGCTTTTATATATTTTAACATTGTGAAACACCAGCATCGTTTTGCGCCCCAAACTGTCCTGTATGGTGCGAATGGTATCTCCCCCAATAAATAAAGTATCCTCATCCATCACATAACCGGCAATTGAACCACCTGTTGAAAATATGGCTTTATTTATTTCATCATATTCCGCAAAATTGCTGTATTGCAAAACCTGTTGTGCGGTATCTTCAAAAATAATATTTCCAAATGCCTTTCCAATACCAGTGCTGCGGTTATAATAAATACTATCAGCGTCAAGCGACTGTGGTGGATTATCTAAATGTGCATTTTGATGAAATACTGCTATACCGCTATTGGTTTCGTAATATCCCTTCTCGCAATACACAGTACTTTCTTTGTTAAAAATTCTTGTTGGTCCGCGAAAAATGGCAATTTCAGAATCGGTATTATATTGCAAAGTATCTGCTTCCAATCCGTATTCAGGATGTTTTAATATGACATCTTTTTTGAAATACGCATCATTGGTATACGCATAATAATATCCATACACACTGGTTAATACCGCTTCACCATCAGTAACTTTTCCACCATTAGTATAAGTTGCAATTTTTGTATTTAAATCATAACTTAAATTATCGGTAGTAAGCGTCATCGACTTATCGGTAATTTTTGCATTGCTGTAAAGCCGCGCTATTTTAGTGTTACCATCATATATGGCAGAGTCGCCATAAGCGTGAATAGAATCAGCCTGATTTAAATGTACATGCCCGTAAATTTTTGCAATGTTTTCCGATTTAAATAATAAAGCACTATCGCAATACAGGGTTAAATCTTTTTGCACCAGAATTACATTATTAACCAAACGGTTAATGCTCACATTCCTTTTTTGAATTATTTCAAGATAATCGGCACTTCGAATTTGAATTTCGCTGCTATCTTTTTTTACTTTTATTACTGACTGGGTTTGGGCAATAACAGGTTGTGCGGTCAACCAACAACAAATGATGATTAAACCGGTGCATAGCCACCTGTTGCTGTTTATTTTCATTTTGCCTAACTTCTATTTACCAAACAATTTTAAACGGATGGTAGGGTCTTCTGCAAATTTAGCCACTGCTGAATCCAGTGTTTGCAATGAACGTGTGAGTTCTAAATATAATTCTTCGTCATTAACCAACTTGCCTAAACTACCTTCACCGGCATTAATTTTTTGGGAGATAATATTAATATTTTGTGCAGCAAGTTCAAATTCTTTTGCCAGCGACTGCCATTCAACAGCATTTAATGAATCGGTTACTGATTTTAAATTAGATAAAATTGATTTAATATCATTTTCACTTTCATTTACATAAGCAGTAATATCCGAAACATCATTGATGATAGAATCAATTGCACCTTCTTCATTAATAATAATTGAGTTAACTCGGTCTGCCGATCTGTTAAACGACTCTAAGGTCAATTTAATGCTCTGCATGCTTTTTTGTAAATCTTGTTGTACTTCATCTGTAAAAATATTGCGCAAAACGGTTATTGCAGTATCCATTTGCGACAACATACTTTTTACCTTATCACTAATCGGTTTAAATTCGGCACTAATGGTATTTGCCAAATCAGTTTCAATACTTCCTTTCAAATTACTATCCGGAGCAGCTACTTCTGTGGAATGACCCATTAAAATCTCTACATATTTTTCACCCATCAAATTACCTCTGATGCGTGCTTCTGAATCGGCAGGTAATTTTACATTTTCAGTAAAATTTAGCACCACATTTACACCACTTTGGTCTTCCTGCAGTCCAACAGCTTTTACACGACCAACGGTAAATCCGTCAATAATAATCGGGTCACCCACCAGCAATCCGCCGGCACTGTTATATTCAACAAAATAATCTGTTCCCTTGTGAAAAATATTTATGCCTTTAAGGTAATTAAAGCCAATAAAGAGCAGTGCTATACCTACAGCCGCCAAAATCCCTACCTTCGATTCATTAGATATTTTCAAGTGATATGCTTTTGAGTGTGCTAAATTATGAAATAGTTTGCAAGTGGTGTTTGCTTATTTACCTGCAAGTGCTTTTGCCTCCTCAATCGAGATACGTTTTCCGTCCTTAATTGCGATAACAAATGCATCTTTATAACCCGAATCTCGTGCCAGTGTTTGTTTTTTAGTCGCAGCATCCAAACTACTGTAGGGCCCGATACGATATTTATACATGCCACCTTCTTTTACAAAAGTTACATTTTCTCCGCTCAAAGCGCTGAATTTGCTCATTTTTTCTTCCGTTGCACTGGCATAAAACTGCACACTGAATGTGAGTCCGTTATTTACATCAGGCTTTGTAACCGGGTTGGTTTCTGCAGTTGGTTCTTTGTCCATTGCTGCCTCAATTTCGGTCACTTTTTCTGCACTTACTTTACCGGAATTGTTTTCCATATCGTTTTTATAATCGCGGAAAGCATAAAAAATACTCTCGGCAATGGCAGTTTGCCCATCGGCAGAAGCCAGGAATTTTTCTTCATTTGCATTGGTCAAAAATCCGGTTTCAATCAATACACTTGGCATACCGGTTTTCCATAAAACCAGAAATCCGGCTTGTTTTACCCCGCGACTGCTGCGTTTGGCGTGACTTTTTAAATATTTTTCCACGCTAGAGGCAAATAATACACTTTGCTCCATAAACGCATGTTGATTCAACGAAAAAATGATATGCGAAGCAGGATTTGAAGGGTCAAAACCATCGTAATGCTGGTTATAGTTGTCCTCTAATAAAATTACCTCGTTTTCACGTTTTGCCACATTTAAATTGGCTTCAGTTTTATGCAAACCCATTACATAGGTTTCTGTTCCTGAAGGCGAAGTGCTTGGATTGGCATTACAGTGAATACAAATAAATAAATCGGCATTGTTGCGGTTGGCAATTGCGGCGCGCTCATATAATTCAACAAAAACATCCGTTTTACGCGTGTAAACCACTTTTACGTCAGGATAATTTTTTTCAATTAATGCACCCAATTTTAAAGATAAATTGAGGGCAACGGTTTTTTCGTTGTTTTTGGTTCCACTGCAACCAATGTCGTGTCCACCATGCCCTGCGTCAATCACTACCGTTTTTAATTGGTATGGTTGCGGTGGTTCCGGCTTTAATGCACCTGTTTTAAACGAGGTTAAAACAATAAATGTCACCACAAAAAATACTAAGAGCAAACTGGTTCTGCTGGTTCTTTGTTTCATAATTTCAATAGCTTTGCACAATAATTGTAGGTAAACACGCATTTAAGTATTAAAATTATTCCAAAATTACCTGTGCCACGTAAATTTCTGCTTTTAACGATACCACTACTGGTGAATTGTATGTTTTTAAAGGCATTCGGTAACAATTTTGTATATTTTAATGAGCAGTCTAACCAAACCGATGTGTATTCAGGAAATTTGCTTCAACCTGACACGCTCATAAATGTCGATTCATTAACGCTCGATACTATAACGCTGAATGGCAACAATTTATGGTACGATTTAGCACCTGATGCATTGGATGCGCTCATAAATTATAAAGGCGTTGATTCAATTGTTTACGATTTGGATAGTGGCAAAACCTATATTTATGCAAAGGGGAAATTTCTTATCAGACATTTTACCTGAAAGCCGATTTTATCACCTTCGACTGGGAGGCAAAAACAATTTGTGCAAAACAATTGGTTGACAGCACCGGGAAAAAAGGTGAAAAAGTTTTTTTTAGAGATGGTGAGGAAGAATTTTATGCGGAAGACATGTGTTATAACTTCGGGACTAAAAAAGGGAAAATTTATTATTTCCGGGCGCAGGAAGGGGAAGGATATATTGCAGTGCAACAGGCCAAGAAATTAGATAACGATGCTTATTACGGCGATCATTTGAGTTATACCACCTGCGATTTGGACCATCCGCATTTTTATATAGCAGCAGAAAAAGCCAAAGTAATGCCGAAAGAAGTTGCCGTTACCGGTCCTGCGAACCTTGTTATTATGGATGTGCCAACACCATTATTTTTACCGTTTGGCATTTTTCCGATTAAACGTGGACAAACATCAGGGTTAATTATTCCTTCTTATGGAAACAATTTTAATCAGGGTTATTTTTTGCGCAATGGCGGATATTATTTTGCGTTGAGTGATTATTATGACCTTTCAATAACAGGCGATATTTATTCGAGAGGTAGCTGGGGTTTGCATGCTGCGTCGCGCTATAAATTAAATTATAAATTCAGCGGAAATTTCGGAATCGATTATGCAAAAAATAAAGTTGGATTTTCGTTTGCACCCGATTATTATGAAAATACCGGTTTTTTTGTCCGCTGGAGTCATACACAAGATGCGAAAGCGCGCCCAAACACCACATTTGGTGCAAGTGTAAATTTGGGAACCAGCGATTACCTTGCTAATAACTCATACAGCTCAAGTTATTTAACTAATCAGTTGAATTCAAGTGTCGTACACAAAATCATTTCCGGGTTCACCATTTAATTTAACAGTTGCGTTGCGACATAGTCAAAATACATCCGATAATATTGTAAATATTACTGCACCTGAAGCCAGTTTATCGATGAACAGAATTTATCCTTTCAAAAAAATTAGTACTAATAAAGAAGGATTTTTAAGTCAGTTTTCAGTTGGTTACAGTGTGAATACCCGCAATCAAATTTCTGCCCCCGATTCATTATTATTAATGCCGTCAACATTCGAAAATATGTCGAATGGAATGCAACATAAAGTGACTACCTCTGCTCCGGTTAAATTTTTTAAATATTTTACATTTAGTCCTTCGTTTAATTATACCGAAAACTGGTATCTGGAATCCATCCGAAAAAATTTCGACCCGGAAATTATTTATGATACCTTGCTGAGCTCAACAGGAGAAGATAGTATCGTTTCTTATACGCAATATGTAAATATTGATACTGTAAATGGTTTTGTCGCAGCAAGATATTTTAATATGAGTGCGAGTATCAATACAAAAATATATTCAACAGCACAATTCAACGGAAAATTAAAAGCAATTCGTCATGTAATGACACCTTCGTTGTCGTTTAATTACAGTCCCGATTTTGGTGCACCCAAATGGGGTTATTATGGCGATTATTATGCGCTGCCAACTTCTACAGAACCTACACCATATTCCATATTTGAACAAAGTATTTACGGTGGCCCTGCAAGGGGAGAAGTGGGAAGCATCGGATTAAATATCAGTAATACCCTCGAAATAAAAGTTTATTCAAAAAGCGATTCGGTTAAACACGAGAAAAAAATAAAAATTCTCGAAAGTTTTAGTTTTGGTTCTTCATATAATATTGCGGCCGATTCACTCAATTTTTCGGATATCGGATTTAGTGCGTATACCACCTTATTTAAAAATGTGCGTATTAATTTTTCCGGAAGTTTTGATCCATATATTTTGGATACCAGTGGTGTGAATTTAAATCAATTTGAATGGAATGTAAACAAACGTATTGGCCGATTTAATGGCGGTTATGTAAGTTTAAGCACAGATTTTAATTCGAAAAGAAAAACAAATCCCGATTTAGCCACCAACGCCGGCACCGAAGCTGAGCGCGAAATGGTGTGGAATAATCCGAATGAATATATCGATTTTGAAGTGCCCTGGAATTTTAGTGTAAGTTATAATTTGCGCGTTACCAATACACCAACTTTTGAAGGAAGAGATTCGTTATATACCACACAATCTGCTACGTTTCAAGGCGATGTTAATTTAACACCAAATTGGAAATTAATGCTGACCTCCGGATACGATTTTCAATTAAAAGATTTCACCTACACCAGCATCGATATCTATCGTCAGTTGCATTGCTGGGAAATGGGATTTAAATGGATACCATTCGGTTCGCGTCAGAGTTATATTTTTAACATCAACGTAAAAGCAAGCGTTTTACAAGACCTAAAACTCACCCGCAAAAAAGATTGGACAGAGTATTAATTTAAAGAATTAATAATTTTTTTGGAGCATCAACATTTTTCACGCCATCAAATTCGCTTCCGGCTTTTCGCTACAACAAACATATAATTTAAATTAAACTCAAAACCGGCTGTTCCATTATTACATCGGTACATCACCACATTGGTACATTAGTTTGTTTTCGCTACAATCCGGGCTAGAATTTTCTCTGTCGATTCTATCACAATAATTAGTTTTAGATTAGAGCTGCAGATACATTCCTATGGGCTGTTGAATGGCGAGGGCATGTGTGTAAAAAATATGTAACCCCTGCCTAAGGCGGCAGGTAAACCTATTGGGGTATTGGTTTACAGTTAATATGTTGTATTGTGATAATATGTTCATTAAATCTATTATAATGTACATTCTAAAAATATGTAACCCCTAAAGGGGTATTGGTTTACAGTTAATATGTTGTATTGTGATAATATGTTCATTAAATCTATTATAATGTACATTCTAAAAATATGTAACCCCTAAAGGGGTATTTATTTTTTGGTGCATATGTTGTTTTGTCAAAAAATGTACATTTAATCTATAATGTACATTCTAAAAATATGTTACCCCTAAAGGGGTATTAATTTTTTGGTGCATATGTTGTTTTGTCAAAAAATGTACATTTAATCTATAATATACATTCTAAAAATATGTAACCCCTAAAGGGGTATTAATTTTTAGTAAACATGTTGTTTTGTGCCAATATGTTTATTCAATCTATAATGTACATTCTAAAAATATGTTACCCCTAAAGGGGTATTTGTTTTTAGTGAACATTTTATTTTGTGATAAAATGTTCATTTAAATTATAATATACATTCTAAAAATATGTTACCCCTGCCTTAGGCGGCAGGTAAACCAAACGGTGTATTTGTTTTTAGTGAATATTTGGTTTTGCGACAATATGTTCATTAAATCGTTTATGAACAATTTGGATTATTAAAAAATTGAAATTAAATGCGCAACACAACAAATATAGCCATTACCAAAACCCCTTAGGGGTTCCATATTTTTAGCATGTACAATGTAGAATAATTGAAATTAAATGCACAAAATAACAATTATGGCAATAACCAAAACCCCTTTAGGGGTTCCATATTTTTAGCATGTACAATGTAGAATAAATGAAATAAAAATCACAAAACAACAATTATGGCAATTACCAAAACCCCTTTAGGGGTTCCATATTTTTAGCATGTACAATGTAGAATAAATGAAATAAAAATCACAAAACAACAATTATGGCAATTACCAAAACCCCTTTAGGGGTTACATATTTTTAGCATGTACAATTTAGAATAAATGAAATAAAAATCACAAAACAAAAATTATGGCAATTACCAAATACCCCTTTAGGGGTTACATATTTTTAGTACAATGTAGGGTAATTGAAATTAAATGCACACAACAACAATTATAGCAATTATTAAAACCCCTTTAGGGGTAACATATTTTTAGCATGTACAATTTAGAATAAATGAAATAAAAATCACAAAACAACAATTATGGCAATTACCAAATACCCCTTTAGGGGTTTCATATTTTTAGCATGTACAATGTAGAATAATTGAAATTAAATGCACAACACAACAAATATAGCCATTACCAAAACCCCTTTAGGGGTTTCATATTTTTAGCATGTACAATGTAGAATAATTGAAATTAAATGCACAACACAACAAATATAGCCATTACCAAAACCCCTTTAGGGGTTCCATATTTTTAGCATGTAATTTGTAGATTAAATGAAATAAATAGCACAAAAACAACAATTTTTACAATTCCCGAATACCCCTTTAGGGGTAACATATTTTTATAATGTAATGTGTAGAATTAATGAAATATATTGCACGCGGATGTTGATGCTCCAATTATTAAAAAATTTAATCGAATTTACCTGTATGCGGTTATGGTGGAATTTTAGTAGTTTTAGGCCGTGAAACCGGGTTATTTTTATTTACCATTTTTATTTGCTGCATGGCGGTGAAAACCAATGCGCAGGCTTCGTTCGACCATAAGGTGGTTGATGTGGGCAATATGGGAATGTATGTTACCAATGCACTCACTATTGGTCGCCCGGATGTGCGGAATTCGCCTTCGGGTGAGCCTTCGATGGAATATCCGCTGAATTCGGGAATTGAACATTTGTTTGAGGGCGGATTATGGCTGGGTGCAATTGTGGATGGGCAATATAAAGTTTCTACATCGGCAAAAGATGCTGCGAGCGGATATACTACCGGACAAACGGGTTTTGAATTTAGTGCGGAAATTGGCAATACCATTCAGCAACGCAGTACATTAACTTCGAGCGATTATTTTAATTTCGATGCCATTTCGCATGCAGATATGCTGATTGATGCATCAGATAAAAATGTAATTGTTCCGGGAACTACCATCGCAATTTCAGAACATACGGCGCCATTATTTGCTGATGTACATTTGGAAACTTATGCATGGAATTATTCGTTTGCCGATTATTTTGTGTTGCTGAATTATACCATCACCAATAATTCTGCTTCAACGTGGGATAGCGTGTGGTGCGGGTTGTGGAGCGACCTAGTTGTTAGAAATGTAAATGTTTCAACCGATTTTGGTTCTGCATTTTTTAGTCATGGCGGATATGGTTATTTAGATACCATGTTTACTAATTATGCATTTGATGTTGATGGTGATCCGGGATTTACAAACTCATATGGTGCGTTTCAATTTTTAGGTATTGAATGGCGCGATCAATTTATTCACCCGAATAATAATGCAAATTTAATTGCGGCCGGTTTACCTGCTGCCGATGTAAATAGTAATTATTGGATATTTAATTCTACTGCAACACCACCATACAACGCTCCGGCAAATGATGTGGAACGATATGATAAATTAAAAGACGGTTTGAATTATGTTGACCCGGGTGTTGTTGATTTTTTGCATGACCCATCCACCACAGGCGGATTAACAAATTTAATTTCTGCAGGTCCGATTGCTGCAATTGAACCCGGCGAATCTATTCATTTAGTTTTTGCTGCAGTTTGTGCAAAACAAATAGAAAATGGTGGCACAACCGGCGCGGAAATGGATACACCCGAAGCACAGGCAATTTTGCTGGACCATTTAAGCTGGGCAAAACGTACTTATTTAGGTGAGGACCAAAATGAAAATGGTGTTTTGGATATTGGTGAAGATTTAGATGATGATGCAATTTTAGACCGCTATATATTACCTGAACCGCCTGCTACTCCAAAAATAAAAGTGGTTGCCGGTGATCAAACAATTGATATTTATTGGGATAATAAAGCAGAATTTTCTGTTGACCCAATTTCGAAAGAAATTGATTTTGAAGGTTATCGTTTATACCGCACACAACCGGGCGATGATTTTAATTTAAATTTAATTGGTGATGCAAATATGATTGCACAATGGGATTTAGCCGGAAATGCAATTGGATTTAATAATGGTTTACAAGCGGTGCAATTAACCACTCCTGAAATAATTGATGCGGATACATTTTATTATAAATATACTTTGGATCAAGTATTAAATGGTTGGCAATACATGGTAATTTTAACTGCGTTTGATCGTGGTGATGAAAACCTGAATATTGAAAGTTTGGAATCATCATTTATTGAAAATGCTGTTCGTGTTTTTCCGGGAACTGTTGCTGCTGTGGATGCCAATGTTGCAGTTGGTGTTTATCCAAATCCATACCGATTAAATGCTGCCTGGGATGGTTCAACTTCTACTACACGCAAAATTATTTTTTACAATTTACCGGCTTCCTGTGAAATTACCATTTTTACTTTAGGCGGTGATGTGGTTGCAACACTCAATCATAATAATGAAACCTACAACGGCAGCGATATTGCCTGGTATGAAACTTATGGCGGAGACGCTTCAACACGTGTATTTTCGGGCGGTGAACATGCCTGGGATATTTTGAGTGAAAGCAAACAAACCATAACGCAAGGTATTTATTTGTTTAATGTAAAAGACCTTACAACAGGTGAATTAAACAGGGAAGGTTTGTGGTTATAGAATAAAATTTCTTATTATATTTTAAGTAAATGAAACTTATTGTAAAAGATACAATAAGTATATTTGAGTGCCCATTTTTCGGTTTATCGTTAAGATATTTTTTTCGAATTCCTAGCTGCTAATCCTTATCTTTGTACAAATATTTACATGTCGGCAATAACATCTTTTCCAAAAGAAAAAATTCAGATTTTATTATTAGAAAATATTGCTGATAAAGCAGTTCAGGGATTTGTTGATGCCGGCTATGCTCAGGTAACTAAGTTATCAGGAGCATTAGATGAAGACCAATTGATTGCAGCCATTAAAGATGTACATTTATTAGGCATTCGTTCAAAAACACAGATTACTGCTAACGTAATGGCACATGCAAATAAATTACTTGCAGTAGGTTGTTATTGTATTGGAATTAATCAGGTAGATGTTCAGGAAGCGACGGAGAAAGGCATTGTTGTATTTAATTCACCATATCCGAATACACGTTCAGTTGCGGAACTGGTGATTGCTGAAGCGATTATGTTATTGCGTAGAGTGCCTGAAAAAAATGCTGCTTTGCACACAGGCATCTGGATGAAAGATGCAAAAAATTGTTTTGAACTACGGGGGAAAACATTAGGCATAATTGGTTACGGAAATATTGGTATGCAGGTGAGTGTGCTTGCGGAAGCGCTCGGGATGAAGGTGATTTATACTGATGTAATAAATAAATTACCGATGGGCAATGCGCGACAAGTGCATCAGTTAACAGATTTATTACAGCAGTCGGATGTAGTTTCGTTGCATGTTCCGGAGGCACCTTCTACCATTCAGTTATTAAATGCGGCTGCATTACAAATGATAAAAAAGGGCAGTGTGTTAATTAATTGTGCACGTGGTAATGTGATTGATTTGGATGCATTACAACAATTAATTACAACAGGGCATATTGGTGGGGCAGCAATTGATGTTTTTCCTGAGGAACCGGAAAAAACCGGACCGGGATTTAGTTCAGGCTTACAAAATTTACCAAATGTTTTATTAACGCCACATATTGGCGGATCTACCGAAGAGGCTCAAATAAATATTAGTGAGGATGTTACAGCAAAATTGATTCAGTATCTGGAAATGGGTGTGAGTAGTGGTTCACATAGTGTTCCGGCGCTGCATTTGCCGCAACATCCGGATGCGCATCGGATTTTGCATATTCATTTTAACACTCCGGGTGTTTTGTCGGAAATAAATGCTGTGTTAAGTGCGGGAGATGTAAACATTGTGGGGCAATATCTGAATACGAATAATAAAATCGGGTATGCGGTGATAGATGTCAGCAAAAATTTACAGACTCAAACCATTGAGGCTCTGCGGAATGTAAAACATACTATTAAAATGCGGGTGGTTTATTAAGTGTAAATTTCACTTTTTTGGGTTAAATTCTTACCTGTATGTACCAGTAATATTGAAAAGTAATGTAAATTTATCCCGAACAACGACAACAATTATGAAACGTACATCTAAATTAACCATGCTTACGTTTTCCCTTTTAATCACTTTTAATTTACAGGCAGGCATTTCCGCATTTTGTTTTATTGATGAGTTCGGGTACATCGCCGAAGTTTCCGCAACACGAACCGGTCCGGGTTATTATGAACTCAACGGTACAGCCGACGTGTTAACAGGTTACGACTGGGCGGTTACCGGGTATTATGATAAAGCTGCGGATGTTTGGAGTTTAACCTTTACAAATCCATTTCCGGATGACTGCGGTTTTACTACTGATTATTTTACTTATTATTCCACTTCACATGATGCGGGTATCATTAATTTCGACTGGACATCGTATTGTTTTGGAGCTGTAACAGATGTTGGTGTGGCATCAACCATTTTTTACAAAACCTTATGTCCCTTTAAAACCGCACCCACAACACCAACCGGTCCGGCAAGATCTGATTTAAGTATTTCGGGTTTAAAACAAACTACCATTTTACCAATTTTGGATGCCGGTTATTTTCGTGATTTATTTTTTGAAGAAGAATTAAGTGTAGTTACCACCTCAACAAATAATTATACGGTTAGTTTTGAGTTGGCTAATGCATCAACAGCTAAAGTAGATATTTACAATTATGCAGGTCAGTACATTACAACCATTGTTGAAAGTGAATTAAATAATGGTTTCCATAAATTTAATTGGAACGGAACTGATGCATCCGGCAACACAACAAATGCAGGTATGTATCTTGCAACGTTAACCTACGGTGATAATCGAGTTAGTTGCAAATTTGTAAAATAATTTTTTAGAACATTATTATAAAAGACCGCCGAAATGGCGGTCTTTTTTTTATGTCTGTATTATAGGATTGGGTAATCTATATGTTTTGTGGTAAATTATTTTATGATTCGTTTAATTTCATTCTAAAAATATGTTACCCCTGCCTTAGGCGGCAGGTAAACCTAAAGGGGTATTTGTTTTGATTCGGTGTGGGGTTTGGTGGTTAATTAGTTTATTAATCGTTTAATCACGGTCTAAAAATATGTTACCCCTGCCTTAGGCGGCAGGTAAACCTAAAGGGGTATTTGTTTCGTTTGGATTTATTGTTTTGTGGTAAATTAATTTATTATTCGTTTAATTTCATTCTAAAAATATGTTACCCCTGCCTTAGGCGGCAGGTAAACCTAAAGGGGTATTTGTTTTTGATTCGGTGTGGGGTTTGGTGGTTAATTAGTTTATTAATCGTTTAATCACGGTCTAAAAATATGTTACCCTGAGGACCTAGGGGTTGGTTTTGGTGGGGTTGGTGGTTAATAGTTTAATCGTTTAATCACGGTCTAAACCCCCTGGGGGGGGGGAAACCTAAAGGGGTATTTGTTTTTGATTCGGTGTGGGGTTTGGTGGTTAATTAGTTTATTAATCGTTTAATCACGGTCTAAAAATATGTTACCCCTAAAGGGGTATTTGTTTTTGATTCGATATGAGGTTTTGTGAAAATATTTTCATTTAATCTATATTGTACATTTTTAAAATCTATAACCCCTGCCTTTTGTGGCAGGTAAACCTAAAGGGGTATTCGTTTTTGATTCGCCATTGGGTTTTGTGGTAAATTGTATTATTAATCATTTAATTACATTATAGAATTTAAATGAAAATATTACCACAAAACCCCATATCTGCCCCAAATTAAAAACCCCTTTAGGGGTTACATATTTTTAGAATTTAAAATTATACGATTCGCCAAACCCCGTAGGGGTGAAACAAAATGGACAAAACCCTATTGTTACGACACACCAATTTTTGTTGATTGGAACGATGCAGAAAATTCTAGCCCGGATTGCAGCGGAAACAAACAAACTAATGTGCTAATGTGACGATGTGCTAATGTGCTGATTAAACAGCCGGTTCAGAGTATAAATTGACTTTCAGATTTGTTGCAGCGTAAAGCCGGCAGCGATTTTGCCGGCGAAAAAAAAAGTTGATGCTTCAAAAAACCAGGCGCAAAAAAGTTTCGTATGTATGGCAAAACCCGATTAAACAATAAAACAAACTGTAAACAAGCAAGGGGTGAAACCTGATTTACATTGAACTAATTTTTGTTTAACAATTAAATGCCAAACTATGCAAATTAAAAATTTACTTGATTCCATGCGATCAAAAAAAACTAAAGCGGGCTTATTGTCGCTTGCAATGGCTGCGGGCCTTACGTTTCAGGCTGAAGCGCAAACTATTTATGCCTTGAGCAGTGGTGGTTTATATTCATTTGATGCTGCCAGTCCGGCGACAACAAATTTTGCCGGAACAATTACCGGTATAACAGCGGGACAAACAATTGAGGGAATGGATTTTCGTCCCTTAAATGGTATGTTGTATGCATTAGGATATGACCGCAATTTACAAACTGCTCAAATTTATACGATTAATTTAATGACAGCTGTTGCAACACCGGTAAATGTTACGCCGATTGCATTAGTATTAGGTCCTGTTGGTGCTGATCGTTTGGATGTTACATTCGATTTTAATCCTACGGTTGACAGAATTCGTGTTATGAGTAATCGTGATTATAATTATCGTTTAAATCCGATTACCGGTGGTATTGCATTTACCGATTTAAATATTAATTATGCTGTTGCAGATATTAATGCGGGTGCAAATCCATATGTTGCAACGGGAGCTTATACCAATAGTTATGTAGGTTCAACTTCAACCATTTTATATGATATTGATGCACAATTAAAAATTGTTGCGAAACAAGATCCGCCAAATAACGGAACATTAAATACTATTGGTAGTTTAGGTGGTGCAGTAAGTAAATCTTTGTCTTCTGCTGATATGGATATTTTTTATGATGTTGCGAGTCAAACAAACAAAACATATTTAACCGTAAATTCAAATTTTGAACCGGATCGTTTAATTTCAGTTGATTTAACAACTGGCACCGGAACGCTGATGGCTGTTAGCATTGGCGGCGGTTTGTATATTGATGATATTGCTTGTTTTATTGACAGAAGTTATCCTGAATTAACAGGTAATTTGATGTATGCATTAAATACAAATAACTTTTTATTATCATTCGATAGCAATAATCCATCAGTAATTCGCAAGGCAGTTCCTGTTACCGGAATTACATTAAATCAGGTAATTGTTGGAATGGATTTTCGTCCTGCAACAGGAGCATTATATGCATTAGGTTATAACGCAGCAACAAGTGAATCACAATTATATACAATTAACGTTGCAACTGGTGCTGCTACTGCAGTTAATGTTACACCAACAATTTTGACATTAGGTGGTAATAACGTAGGTGTTGATTTTAATCCGGTTGTAGATAAAATTCGTGTGGTTGGTGCAAATAATGCCAATTATCGTTTAAATACAGATGGCACATTATTTTTCACAGATTTGAATTTAAATTATGGTGCTGCTGATGTAAACTTTGGTGCAGATCCGATGGTTGGTACTGCAGCTTATACCAATAGTTTTGCCGGCACATTAACAACAGCATTGTATAATTATGATCAAGCATTAAATGTAATTACAAATCAGAATCCGCCAAATGATGGCACTTTAATTACAATTGGCAGCAGTGGTATTATGCAAAATTTAACTGACCCGACTACCGATATGGATATATTATATGTTGGTGGAATGAATGTGGCCTATTTAACTTCAAATACCGGTGTTTCATTATTTGATCATTTGTATGCGCTTGATTTAGCTACAGGTTCTACAACAGATTTAGGTGCAATTGGAAATGGGCTTGCGGTGCGTAATATTGCCGCAACAACAAATCCGGAATTAAAAATTGCAGGTGGTATTTTAAATGCTGCAGGAAAATTAAATGTAGATGTATTTCCTAATCCTGTTCATGATTTGTTAACCGTTAAATTCCATCTTAAAGAAGCATCTGTTGCTCAGGTAAGTATTTTTGATATTTTCGGAAATAATATGGGTATCGGATTTGCACAAATGGTAGATGCAAATGCTTCGGTAACTGTGGATGTAAGTCCGCTGGTTCCGGGTTCATATATCGTTAAAATTAATGCATCAGGAAAAACAATTTCCAAAAGCATTGTTAAGTTGTAAGTTTAGATTGGTTTCATAATGAGTTTAATCACCCGTCCGTTTTGGATGGGTGATTTTTTTTGGGGTTAGATGAGCTTATTTCCCAAGTTTAAATAAACGCTCACAACAGGCAAACACTCCCAAACTGTTCACATCCTGTTGAAGTGATATGAATCATTTATCAAATTGTCGCAGGAACATCTATTTTTGTCGTGTGAAAAGTTTTGTTTGTATACACGGGCATTTTTATCAGCCACCTCGTGAAAATGCCTGGTTAGAGGTAATTGAGCGCCAGGAATCGGCATTTCCTTATCATAACTGGAATGCCAGAATTTCCGCAGAATGTTACGGGCCTAACGGTGCCAGTCGCATTTTGAACGAGGAAAGTAAAATTATTGACATTGTAAATAATTATGCCAATATCAGTTTCAACTTTGGGCCAACCCTTTTGAGCTGGATGGAACAGTACGATAAGGATGCATACGAGGCTGTGCTGATGGCCGACAAAATAAGTCAGCAACGCCGCAGCGGGCACGGCAATGCACTGGCTCAGGTTTATAATCATATTATTATGCCGCTGGCTTCGGCGCGCGACAGGGATACGCAAATTATTTGGGGAATTGCTGATTTTAAAAAACGATTTCAACGTGAACCTGAAGGGATGTGGCTAGCAGAAACTGCGGTGGATACACCAACGCTTGAACTACTGGCGCAACATCAGATTAAATTTACCATTTTGGCACCACGTCAGGCAAAGGCCTTTAAAAAAATTGGTGATGAACAATGGTTACCTGTTAATGAAAATCAGTTAGATACTTCGGTTCCCTATTTATGCAAATTACCATCAGGAAATTCGATTGTTTTGTTTTTTTATAATGGTGTTATTTCGCGGGAAGTTGCTTTTAACGGATTATTAAATTCAGGAAAATTATTTTCGGAGCGGTTAATTGCAGCCGCAAAAGATACGGATGCGCCACAGCTTATTAATATTGCAACAGATGGTGAATCGTACGGACATCACCATTATCGTGGTGATATGGCACTTGCGAGTTGTATGGATTATCTCGCCAAAAATAAAAATGTTCAAGTTACCAATTACGGCGAGTATTTATCCAAATTTCCGGTGCAACATGAAATTCAAATTCATGAAAACAGCAGTTGGAGTTGTGTGCATGGTGTTGAACGTTGGAGAAGTAATTGTGGATGTACTGATGGCGGAAATCCGGGTTTTCATCAACGCTGGAGAGCGCCATTGCGTGCAGCTTTAAACTGGCTGAAAGATAAAGCGGATCAGGTTTTTGAAGCGGAATTACGCGCACTAACCACTTCGCCATGGGATTTACGCAACGATTATATTTCTATTGTTCTTGATAGAAGTGAAGAAAATATTACGCGTTTTTTTGCCAAAAATTTTAAAAGCAGTGTCAGCGAAATACAAAAAATAAAAATGGTTCGTCTGCTCGAAATGCAGCGCCATAGTATGCTCATGTTTACCAGTTGTGGTTGGTTTTTTGATGAGGTGAGTCGCATTGAAACGAAACAAATTTTGCAATATGCCGATCGTGTAATTCAAATTGCAGAACATGAATCATCGAGTAAATTATATCAGGAATTTTTGTTGTTACTAGAACAGGCGCCTAGCAATATTACACAGTACGAAACAGCACGTGGTTTATATGAAAAAGAAATTCGCCCACAACGATTAACGCTTACTAAAGTTGGTGTTCATCATGCTGTTTTAAGTTTGTTTGAAGATGTGCCTGAAGAATGTGCCGTATTTAATTATACTATTAAAAACGACTTCTCCGAAAAAATGATGGCGGGTGAGCAAGTGCTTGCTGTTGGTAATATGTATATTAATTCTACGTTTACTTATGCCAGTCAGGAATTTCAATATGCTGCATTATATCTCGGTCAGCACCATGTAATTGGCGGCTACGCTGAAACGCTGGATGGGGAGCAGGTTGAAGAACTTTATTTAAAATTGCGCGATGCTTTTAGAAAAAGTAATTTAAATGAAGTTATACTATTAATCAGAACCGTTTTTGGCGATAAATCATTTTCATTTGATGATTTATTTGGTGATGCTAAAGAACAATTACTCAACCGAATTTTACAAAAAGATATTTCCATTGCAGAAGATAATTATCGCGAAGTGTATGAAAAAACGTTTACGCTGGTGAATATGCTGCAACAGCAAAAGAAAAAAATTCCTGAATTATTATTGCGGAATACTGCAGCAGTTATTAATGCTGATTTAAAAAAGGTGTTTAGTGAAACTAAACCGAATATTCTGAAGCTGGAACAATTGGTTGATGAAGCCTTAAAATGGAAGGTGGAGTTAGATGCAGAAAATATTGCCTTTGTAGTGTCTGCCCGTTTATATGATTTGGTGGAATATCTTTCATTTAAGGTTGATGATATGCAGCATTTGGATAATCTGAGCCGTATTTTAATAAAATTAAATGAGTTAAAATTAAAATTTCGACTGTGGAAAATTCAGAATAAATATTACCGTATAGGCAAAGATTTTATTGGGAATGAGCAATTTATGAAAACGCTCGGTGAACAGGAGTATAAAACCTGGTTACTTAAATTTAAAGCTATCGGTGAGCAGTTGAATATTCGCTTTTAAAATTATGTTGTAATTTACGCGCCCTACTCAAATGGTGCAACAATATAATGATATTATACAGGCCTGGTATGCCGGAAAAAACTGGAAAGTTTATCCGTTTCAACAGGATTTGGCACAAGCGTATTTTGAAGGGTATCAGGGTATTTTAAATGCACCAACCGGAAGCGGAAAAACCTATGCCATGTGGATACCGGTATTGGCCGGATTTATGTCGGGCTTACACAAAGGCATAGATAAACCCGGATTAAAAGTTTTGTGGGTTACACCTTTGCGCGCATTGGCAAAAGATATTTGTAAAGCATTACAGGAAGCATGTGATATATTAGATACCGGTTGGAAGGTGGAACTACGCACGGGAGATGTTTCTCAAAAAGTAAAACAGGCACAAAAATTAAAAATGCCTGATTGTTTAATTATTACACCTGAAAGTCTACATGTTTTATTGTGTGGAAATAATTATTCCGATTTATTTTCCGGTTTACAATGTGTTGTTGTTGATGAATGGCACGAATTATTAGGCAGCAAACGTGGTGTTCAGGTTGAACTAGCTTTATCGCGGTTAAAGGCAATTCGTAAATTAAATAATGATTCGTTGTGCATCTGGGGCATCAGTGCAACAATTGGGAATCTCGTAGAATCGATGGAGGTTTTATTGGGGCAAGATAGCAATTCCGATAAATCGATAATTATTCGTTCCGCAGCAAAAAAAGAAATGGAAATACATACGGTATTACCACCAACCATTGATGTATTGCCATGGTCGGGGCATATCGGATTAAAATTGTTGCCGGAAATAGTGAATATCATTCATGCAGCACAAACTACATTGGTATTTACCAATACACGTGCAATGGCTGAAATATGGTATCATCATATTTTAAATTACGATGAAAATTTAGCAGGATTGCTTGCTATGCATCATGGAAGTTTATCGGGAGAAGTTCGTGACTGGGTGGAAGAAAATTTGCATGCCGGAACCTTGAAAGCAGTAATTTGTACTTCCAGTTTAGACTTAGGTGTCGATTTTCGTCCGGTGGATACTGTTATTCAGATTGGTTCTCCTAAAGGTGTTGCAAGGTTTACGCAAAGAGCCGGCAGAAGCGGACATCAGCCCGGAGCAGTTTCAAAAATTTATTTTATTCCAACACATGCTTTGGAGTTAGTGGAAATAAGTGCGATTAAAGAGGCAGTAAATTCAAACATGGTAGAAAAACGCGAGCCACTTGTTATGTGTTTCGATGTTTTAATGCAATATATGGTTACACTTTCAATTGGTGAAGGTTTTGTTGCAGAAGAAATTTATCATGAAATTAAAAATACGTTTTGTTTCGCATTAATTACGCCGGAAGAATGGAGTTGGTTAATTAAAAATATTTCGCAAGGTGGTAATACTTTTCAAGCATACGATGAATTTTGTAAGGTAGGAAAGGTTGAAGGCAGGTATCGCATCATGAACAAGAAAGCTGCGACTAAACATCGTTTGCAAATTGGTACAATAGTTAGTGATCCGGTTGTGCGTATTGCCTATTTAAAAGGGGGAACATTAGGCACAATTGAAGAATATTATATTGCTTCATTAAAACCGGGAGATATATTTTGGTTTGCAGGATTATGCCTTGAATTTGTTATGTTAAAAGATATGACAGCATTTGTTCGGAAAGCAAAAGAGCAAAAAGCAGGGACGGCATCTTACCAGGGAGGTCGTATGCCACTATCTGGATATATGGCAGAATTAATGCGCAAACAATTAAATATTGCAGCAACAAAAGGGATGGACAATATTGAATTCGATATGCTGCAGCCATTGCTATTATTACAGCAACAACGTTCGGTTATTCCGAAAATAAATGAATTGCTGGTAGAAATAAGTGAGAGTAAAGAAGGTCACCATATTTTTATATTCCCGTTTGAAGGCAGGGTAGTGCATGAAGTAATGGCCGGGTTGGTTGCGTTTCGATTGAGTTTATTAAAACCTGTAAGTATTTCTGTTGCAATGAATGATTATGGTTTTGAATTATTATGTAATCAGGAAATTGAAATAGACGAACAACGCATTAAACAATTATTGCATACCACCAATATGGAAACCGATTTATTTAATTCAGTAAATGCAACAGAAATGGCGCGGCGGAAATTCAGAGATATAGCCGTAATTGCGGGATTAGTATTTCAGGGTTATCCCGGAGAACTGAAGCGGGCAAGGCATTTGCAGTCATCATCACAATTAATTTTTGATGTAATGCGTATGTATGAGCCTGATAATCTGTTGCTGAAGCAGGCATATAGTGAAATTTTATACGGACAAATGGAAAATGCGCGCATGCGTTCTGCGTTATTGCGCATTCAGAAAAGTGATGTAATCATTAAAAAAACAGAAAAATTTTCTCCTTTTGCATTTCCAATAGTTGTGGACAGTTTACGCGACAAATTAACTTCTGAAAAATTAAGTGACCGTATTAAAAAAATGGTATTGGATAATGCAGAATGAAATTGAAATAAGTAAGTACGGGCAAACATTTATTTTGTCGGCTTCCAGATGTTTATTTTGGAAAGAGCAGGAAATATTGATTATTTCAGATGCACATTTTTCGAAGGAAACACATTTTAGGAAAAATGGAATTGCGATTCCTGCCGGAATTATGCAACACGACCTTATACAAATATCTGGGTTGATTGAAAAATTTAATCCTAAAAAAATTATTTTCCTCGGTGATATGTTTCACAGTGAAATAAATGAGGGATTAAATGCATTTATTCAATGGCGGAAATTACATCCTCAGTTAAACCTGCAACTGATCGTGGGCAATCATGATATTTTGCCTGATGCCTGGTATACCTTTGCTGCCATAGAATGTGTTCCTGAATATTTAGTAATTGATAATCTCATTTTCTCGCATGATAAACTGTCTATAATGCCCGAGCAAAAAATTAATTTTTACGGACATTTACATCCTGCAATTCGCTTACAGGGAAATGCAAAACAAAGTTTGCGTTTGCCTTGTTTTTTGTTTGGATTAAATGAAGTGATTTTACCTGCCTTCGGTAGATTTACAGGTGCAAAAACGATTAGACCTGATAAATCAACCATTGTATATGCAATTGGCGACCGGGAAATATTTGCAGTGCAATAAAATTTAATTGAGACTTGGGTCTTCGGGATAGTTAATAATTTGTTTGTATTCACCACCTACATCGAGTAATACTTTTTTCCAAAGTTCATTATTCGGCACATCAAACACATAACTGCTTTTAGAAGGTGTAACGATCCATGCATTATCGGTTAATTCTTCATCCAGTTGTCCGGGGCTCCAACCGCTATAGCCAAGAAAAAATTTGATTTTTTTCGGATCCAGGGTGCCATCTTTTAGCAGTTCACCCATTTGTTCAAAATTTCCGCCCCAATAAATACCTTCTGAAATGAGCAGACTGTCCTCAATGATATCACCATAACTATGCAAATAATGGAGGGTGTCTTTAGCAACAGGTCCGCCGTAATACAAATCGTTTTTTACTGCATCAAAATCTACCAACGCATCACATACCTTGATGTTCAGCGATTTATTTAAAATAAAGCCAACGGAACCGCCATCTTCCAGATGTTCACACAGCATAATTACAGTGCGTTTAAAATTTGGATCCGGCATAAAGGGTTCACTCAGGAGCATATAGCCTGCCGCCGGTTTTACCTTATTTTTTATCATGCTTTTTGGGTCGTTTTGTTTTTACAGCTCAAATATCTATATATTGATGAATAAACCAAATTTTATTTGTGGGAATTCGCTGTGGAGATTGGGTGAAGTAACGTAAAATTAACAACCTGCTATTGCAAATTGTTGTTAAATTTGAAGCTACTTAATACAGATAAAGCAAAAAAACAGACATGAAAAAATTTTACTTCGTATTTGGCGCAATGTTGTTTTCAGTAATTGGCAAGGCGCAACTTTCGATACCAACAACCGGCGTTCCGGTGCAAATTGACTTTACCGGGTTTGCCGGTGCAGGTTTTCAGCCCGGAGGGGGCGGTGGAACCCTGAATTCCGATGAGTGGAGTGCCATCGGTTTTAGTGAGGGCGATGTTGACTTCGGCGCAACCGCAATTACCGGCGATTTTGCCCGCGGAGTTACAATGGGTTTGGTAACTACAGGAGGTGTTTATGGTGTTGATATAGCCGGAAACCAGGGTTTAATGGTTCAACCGGTTGCTGACGATTTTACGCCGGGCAGTTTTATCCTCAAAATTGAAAACAATACCGGTGTTGAAGTTTCTGAACTGGCAATTGCTTATACCATTTATGTGTTAAACGACCAGGCAAGGTCTAACAGTTTTAACTTTTCCGTATCCTATGATAACGTAACCTATACCGATATAACCGATTTAGATTACACCTCACCAGAGGCATTCGATTTTACACCTTATATCACTTTAAAAAGTACTAATATTACCGGATTAACCTTTGGCGATGGTACTCAAATGTATTTACGCTGGACCGGTAACGATGTAGGTGGTGCAGGTAATCGTGATGAATTTGCATTAGATGATATTTCAATCACGGCAATTGAAGGTGAACCACTTGTTATTGCGACATTCGATCCGGGCGCGTTAATTGTTGATGAATCTGTCGGAATGGCAGTTGGAAATATTTCATTAACCGGTGATACCGATTGTGAATTAAATATTTCAATTAATGCCGCTTCAACTGCAGATGCATTGGATGCGCCTTTTACTGAATTCGGATTAATTTTTTCTCCCGGCGACCCTACTGATTATTTATTTAATATTCCAGTTACTGATGATGCTATTGATGAAGCCGATGAAACTTTAATTTTAGATTTAACTTATGTTGCCGGAACTTGTGCTGTTGGTTTACCAAGTACATTAACAGTATTAATTACCGATAATGACGACACACCTCCGCCAGCGTATACTGAATATGATATTGCTGAAATAAATGGTGAAAATGTGGATGGTGTTGCCAATAGTTTAGATGAAATGGTTGACTTAACCGGTGTAGTTTATGGTATTAATACTTGGGATGGCGGATTACAATTTACATTAATTGATAATACCGGTGGTATTAACGTATTTAGTTTTGATAATATGTTTGGTTATGATGTAACTGAAGGTGATGAAATAAACGTGTTAGGTAAAATTTCACAGTTTAACGGATTAATTGAAGTTGAACCCGATACCGTTATTTTTATAGATGGTGGTAATACTTTAAAAACACCTGTAAATACCGCAACATTAAGTGAAGCAACAGAATCTGATTTAGTGCATATCACAGCTGCATTGGATTATGTAGATATCACACAATGGTTAGGTGATGGTTCATCATTTAATGTTGATTTAACTGATGGTGTAAATACCTATGTAATCAGAATTGATGATAATAACGAATTATCTACTATGCCGGCTCCGCTCTTAGGGGGTATATATTTTATAGAAATTACAGGTATCGGTTCGCAATTTGATACCGATATGCCGTATACCTCAGGATATCAGTTATTTCCACGTTATGCAGATGATATTAATTTAGTTCCTGTTGAATCAATTCAAGATGCAGCAGTAGCAGGAATTTCTGTCTATCCTAATCCAACAATGGGCGCATTTACAATTAATGGTAATGTGATAATTGAACGCGTTGAATTAATAAACCAACTTGGACAAATTATTAAATTAAATGGTACTGCACAGTTTGATATTGCTGCAGTGCCTGCCGGTTTATACAGTATCAAAATCACTACTAATAATGGTGTATTTGCCACACAATTAATAAAACAATAAATAATAAAAAAATTGCTCAATACACGTTATTCATGGCTTTGCTGAAAATAGCAAGGCACTTGAATAACGTGTTTTGTTTTTATACGCTTTAATGGTATGTAACTAACCAAAATTACCACCTCCTCGCATGACAAAATTATCAGCAAACTTCCGCGCAAAATTCCACCATGAAATGTATCATGGTTGGTTTAAGCGACGAAAATTTTTCGAGGGCTGGTATTTTAAAATTGTAGATAAAAGCGAACAATATGCATTGGCAATTATTCCCGGTATTGCCATGGATGAAAAAGGGAATAAACAAAGTTTTATTCAGATATTAGATGGTGTAAATGTTACTGCAACATACCATAAATTTGATGCCACCGATTTCAGGGCAAATGAAAAAAGATTTAAAGTAAAAATTAAAGAAAATTCTTTTTCATTAAACCGAATAAAATTGGATACACCAAACATAAAAGGTTTATTACATTTTGACGAACATTTTTACTGGCCTAAAAAAATGGTTGCACCGGGTATTATGGGATGGTATTCTTGGGTGCCGTTTATGGAATGTTATCATCAGGTAGTGAGTATGAATTGTGCTGTTACCGGTAAATTAATTATCAATAAAAAAGAAGTTGATTTTGTAAATGGCCGTGCCTATATTGAAAAAGACTGGGGGAGAAGTTTTCCTTCATCATGGATTTGGATGCAGAGTAATCATTTTGCAGAGCAGCCGGTTTCATTCAAATTATCTGTGGCAAAAATTCCCTGGTTGAGTGGTGCATTTGTTGGATTTATTTGCGCCTTCCTGATTAAAGATAAATTAATTCGGTTTGCCACTTATACAGGAGCCAAATTAAAATCCATTAAAACCGAAGGTGAAACAATTGATATTGTATTAGAAGATGCAAACTATCTGCTAACTGTAATTGCGCAAAAAGCAGCAGGTGCTGAACTGGCAAGTCCGGTATTGGGCTTAATGGAAGGTCGCGTTAAAGAAAGTATGCGCGCACTTATTCACATCACACTTTTCAGCAAAAAAGAAAATAAGGTTATTTTTAACGATACAGGCCGCAATGCAGGTTTAGAAATAGCCGGCAACACGGCCGAGTTGCTCAATTTCAAGTAACAACATGCGCTACGTTATTCTATTTTTATTTTTTATCCCCACACTGCTTCTGGCACAGGACAGTATCGCCTACAGCGAATTTCGGTTTACAATAGTTGATGTATCCGGTAAAGATTTAACTGCTGATAAAATTGAAGCCAAAATCGGGGAAGTATTTTTAACGGATACTTCTAAACACGATATGGATTATGTTTTTACGCAATTGGAATATTCTGTTAAGGACAGTTGCTGGATTCTTCGTCAAAATGAACCGCTGGGATATAGTTATAAAATTGAAATTTACAGAAAAACAGATACGGTAAATCCGCGCTTGTTGGAGTTGCGCAAAATGACATTAATTTATAACGGTTACGACCCTCAAAATAATAGCGGTTGTCAGTATTGTATTTGCAACGATATACCTTTAGAAAAAGGTGTGTTTGTAATTGATGTGCCGCGCAAGGTTGAATCTTGGACCTATATCCGCAAGTTTTATATTAATATAAAAAATGTGCCTACCGAATTTAAAGATATCACCACCATTCAGAACTGGTTTTTCAGAAAAGGGAAATAATAAATGTTATGCAGGATTTAACACTGTATTATGAGTTGGTGGAAGACGTGATTTCATCGTTTGGTATTAACCCGGTTGCCTGTCGTGGCGACAAAGCCGGTATGTGGAAGATGTTTAAAGGCAGTGCAGAGGTGTGGATCGACGTATGGTATGTTGATGTTCAGGAACGTGCCTATTTTCAAGTAATGGCTCCTGTAATACCTGTTCCTGCTGAAAACCAGTTGAATTTTTACCGCGAATTACTCGAAATTAATGATATCCTTTTTGGTGTTTCCTTTAACATTCACAAAGGCTATGCTTATATAAAATCAATCCGCGAAGTTGATGGCCTCGATTTCACTGAAATCAGCTCCACCATTAACCGTGTGGGTAATTACTGTGATGATTATGACGACTTGCTCAAAACGAAATATGGCGAACCTTTAATTCCCGGAGCTCCACCGCGCGACTAATTAACCGCTTAACCCGTTTGTTAATCAATAATTTAGGCAAGGAATACCTACAAAAAGGTATATCCAAATACCATTGCAAACCCGTACTTTTGCAGCTTATTTAGAATTATTATAAACTAATGCTTCGACTTCGTGGTGGGTATTTACTTTTTTTACCGGTTTTAGCCGGTTTGACTGCCATTTTCATGTTTTTTTCCTGTTCACCCTCCAAATCTGATACCAATTCGCTCGAAGTCTCTGTGGTAAAGGGTTACACGGATATAGCATATGCAACATACAACGATGCATTACTTTCTGCTCAAAAACTGAAGCGTCAGGTATCTTACTTATTGGACAACCCTTCTGAACAAACTCTTTTAGGTGCGCAAAAGGCATGGATTACAGCAAGAATGTATTATGGCCAAACGGAAGTTTTTCGCTTTTACGACGGACCAATCGATAATGGAACTACCGGTGTTGAAGGCTTATTGAATGCCTGGCCTTTAGATGAAATTTATGTGGATTATGTTGAAGGTAATGCAGCAGCAGGTATCATTAATGATATTGAAAATTATCCTTCCATTACCCGCGATTTACTGGTTGGTTTAAATGAAAAAGGTGGTGAAGAAAATATCAGCTGCGGTTATCATGCCATTGAATTTATGTTATGGGGGCAAGATGTTCATGCAGACAGTCCGGGCAAACGTCCGTTTACCGATTTTATTGCCGGCTCTGCTTATACCGACAGAAGAAGAATCTATTTGCAATTAACAACTGAATTATTAATTGAACATTTAACCCAACTTGTTGATGCATGGAAACCGGTGTTCAAAATAATTATGCTGCTTATTTTTTGAAACTGGAACCCAAAAATGCATTGCAAAAAATTATTACAGGCATGGGTGTTTTAAGCAAAGTGGAAATGGCCGGTGAACGAATGTTTACAGCTTATGATAATGCCAGTCAGGAAGATGAACAAAGTTGTTTCAGTGATAATACCAAAGCAGATTTAATGAATAATTTGGGTGGCATAATAAATATATTTTATGGCACCTATGTACGTTTCGATAAAACAAATTTACAGGTTCCGGCATTGGATGATCTGCTTAAAATAACAGATGAAAAATTATATATTACTACCAATGATCTGTTAAAAAAATGCAATAGCGAAATTCAGAATATTTACCAGCCGTTTGATATTGCTATTGTTGAGGAAGATAAACGTGCTCAGGTGATGCGCGCAATACTTTCGGTTCAACAAGTTGGAGAACAAATGGCAGAAATTGCAACAACACTTGGATTAGTGATTAATGTAAACAGCAGCGATTAATGGTATTCAAAATAAAAAATAAAACTAAATTTTCTACCATACTTGCAGCGATGTTGTTAGTGGGCATCAGTATTGTTGCCTGTAATAAATATGAATTTAAAAATGCTGCTTCAGCTTTAACTGCAGAACCAAACGAGGCATTATCAGGTGGAGCAACAACCGTTTTTGATCAAACGGTAAATGCATTTGCGTTGCCAATCCCACAATTATCATCGAGTGATGAATTATTATTTTTTGTAGGTAATTCCTTTTTTAATCAGAATTGGGTACAAGCGCCATCCAGCACAACAGCGCGTGATGGATTAGGTCCGTTCTTTAATGCTAAATCATGTTCCGGTTGTCATTTTAAAGATGGGAGAGGACAACCACCTGCAACTATTGGTCAGTTATCGGAAGGATTTATTTTGCGCTTGAGTGTTCCGGGAACAGGTCCTCATGGTGAGCCGGTAGGAGATGAAAATTATGGTAAACAATTTCAGGATCATGCTATTGATGGATTAACGGCAGAAGGTATTTTTAATTTAAACTGGAAAGAAATAAGTGGGAAATATGCTGACGGTACGCCGTATACCTTGCGCGAACCGGTAATTACTTTCGATCAACTCAATTACGGACCAATGAGCACTGCAATACAAATATCACCGCGTGTTGCACCACAAATGATTGGATTAGGTTTGTTGGAAGCAATTGATGAATCAACCATATTAGCATTTGCAGATGAGCAGGATAAAAATAATGATGGCATAAGTGGTCGCCCGAATTATGTGTGGAATGAAATAATTCAAAATAAACAAATTGGTCGTTTTGGATGGAAAGCAAATGAGCCTACAATTCTTCAACAAATTTCAGGTGCATTAAATGGTGATATGGGAATTACATCACCCTATTTTAATGACCAGCATTTATTAAAACAACATACCGCTGCTAAAAAAATGCCCGGTGGTGGCGACCCTGAAATTGCAAACGACGATTTGGAGAAAATGCATTTATATTCTGCTACGCTTGCTGTTCCTGCACGCAGAAATGTAGATGATGAAGATGTGCTCGCCGGAAAAAAATTATTTACCGTTTTAAATTGTAATGCCTGCCATATCGATAAAATGGTAACCGGTACACATCCAAAATTCAGTGTATTAAGTAATCAAACCATTCGGCCATATACAGATTTATTATTGCATGATATGGGCACTGGTCTTGCTGATAATCGTCCCGATTTTTTAGCAACAGGAAGTGAATGGCGCACACCACCACTATGGGGAATTGGTTTATTTCAAACTGTAAATAAACATACTTTTTATTTGCATGATGGTCGCGCAAGAAATTTAGAAGAAGCAATATTATGGCACGATGGTGAAGCCGCAACTTCAAAAAATAAATTCATCAAACTTTCAGCAACTGAACGTGCTCAGTTAATACTTTTTCTGCAATCACTTTAAAACAATAAAATATGCTTATTTTCGTTGCTTCAAGCATCGGTTAGTTATGTTGAATTGGGTAATATTTTGTTTTCAGGTTTCGACATTATTTGTAATGAATAATGATGACAAGACTATAAATAAAACTGCCGAAAAAATACTTACACCGGAATATTTAGTTGGCAAACACGATTATTACAACGATAGTTTATTTACAGAAATTCCGGCGCATATGGCTTATCGAACAAAAATGTATTTGCTGGATGATGTTTATGATGCATACTTTAAAATGTATCAGGCAGCAAAAAAAGATGGTGTTTCCCTCAAAATTATCTCTGCTGCGAGAACCTTTGAAGAGCAAAAGTGGATTTGGGAGGATAAATGGAAAAAAAATAAGGCACAATTCCCTGCTGACACCAGTTTATCCAAATACATAATGCAATACAGTGCTATGCCCGGTACAAGCCGCCACCACTGGGGTACGGAGGTTGATTTGAACAGTACGTCCGATTCCTATTTTGCAACCGCAACGGGCGCCAAAGTGTATGAATGGCTGGTAAACCATGCCGGAACCTATGGATTTTGCCAGACTTACGACAATAAAGGGATGTCGCGGCACTCCGGATACAACGAAGAAAAGTGGCATTGGAGCTATTTTCCTATTTCCGATACGCTGCTGACACAGTATGCCAAAATGGTTCAATATGCCCATATTCAGGGCTTTTCGGGCGATAACACCGCCAAAGAATTGGACGTAATTTCAAATTATGTTTTGTCGATAAGTCACGAATGTGAAAAATAGTTGCCTAAAAAATTGTGTATCAGATATTTTTGTATCTTTGATATAGAGTTTCGTTAGTTTGTTCATTGCTGCAGTTTTTTTACTCGCCGTTTTTATGGACTTATTCATTTGCAACTCCTATCTTTTATTATTAACAAATTAGAAAAAAATGAACATTTACGTTTCAGGATTGAGTTTCAAACTCAATGACGCCGATTTAAGGCAGTTGTTTGAAGAGTACGGTGAGGTATCTTCAGCTAAAATTATTATGGACAAATTTACAGGCCGTAGCCGTGGATTTGGTTTCGTTGAAATGAATGACGAAGATGGCCAAAAGGCTATTGATGCATTAAACGAAGCTGAAGTTGACGGTAAAGTAATCGGTGTTTCAGTTGCCAGACCTCGTGAGGAACGTCCTCGCAACAACTTCAACCGCGGTGGCGGTGGAGGCGGTGGCTTCAACAAAGGTGGCAGCGGTGGTGGCCGCAATAACGATCGCGATGGCGGTGGTTATGGCAAGAAAAATTTCAACCGTTGGTAATTTTATAGTCAAAATAATTAAAACCCTGTTCGAATTTCGAACAGGGTTTTTTGTTTCCTGTTATCTCACTTAATTTAGCGTTAACAATTATTTTACCTTTGGTCTAATATTTTTTTAATTATGCGACACACGCTACTTATGCTATTGGCATTTGCCACTACAACATCTTTTTCACAAAGTTTTTACCAGTTAGAAAATACGGGAATTCCCGATGATGGAACGGATATTACATTTGAAATGTCAGTAACAGGTTTACCCGATGTAATTGATGCTGATTTTGGTTTGGAGTCTGTTTGTTTTAATATTGATCACACCTGGGATAGTGACCTCGATGTAAAATTAATTGCTCCTGATGGCAGTGCATTTATTTTAGTGAGCGGTGTTGGTTGGGGTGAAGTAAATTTCGAAAATACTTGTCTGAACGATTATGCTGATGAATTTATAACAGCCGGTTCTGCTCCGTATTCAGGTGTTTGGAAACCAATTGGTGATATGGGTGTGGTAAACAATGGTCAGAACCCAAATGGCATCTGGAAATTATATATTTATGATACCTATGCATTTGCTGATGTAGGCACATTAATCGACTGGACATTAACTTTTGGCAATGAACCTGCGACACCATTTGCATTTTCGAGTTCAAATTTACCTATCCTAAAAATTAATGCGGATGGTGCTATATTGAATGAACCCAAAACGCAAGCTGATTTTTATATTATTGATGGTGGCATTGGTGCAATAAATATGGTGAATGATACCAACTACACTTTTCAAGGAAAAATATTAGTTGAATTGCAAGGGTTTACCGGCCCTTATTATCCGAAAAAAAATTATGACTTCGATATCGTTAATGATGATCTGATTGAATATGATACTGTGCTTTTAGATTTACCTTCAGAAAATGATTTTATTTTAAAAGCAGAATATCTTGATTTATCGTTAATGAAAAATGCACTTACTTACGAAATGGCAAGAAGAATGGGGCGCTATGCACCTCGAACTAAATATTGTGAGTTGATGGTGAATGGTGAATATATGGGTGTATATTCATTAACCGAAAAAATAAAAAGAGATGACAACCGTGTAAATATTGCGCAATTAAATCCGGAAGATATCAGTGGCGAAGAATTAACCGGTGGATACATTTTTGAAATAAATGAAAACGGCACACCCAACGATTGGGAAAGTGATTATTTGCCAATTAATTATGCTTCATGTGGATTGCCTGTTGCATATAAAATGGTGTATCCCCGTATTGAAGAAATTCAACCTGAACAATTGGATTATATTATTGCTTATGTTGATAGTTTTGAAGATGCATTAAATGGTCCGGATTTTTTAGATACTGCTACTGGATACCGGAATTATATCGCTGTGAAATCATTTATCGATTTTATGCTGGTAAATGAATTCAGCTCGAATTATGATAGTTATGGCAGAAGTACGTTTTTATATAAGGATAAAAATGGTGAAATAAATATCGGACCGGCATGGGATTACGACAGGGGATATGCACCTTGGGATGTTTCGGGATGGGTTTGGGAAAATACACATCCGGCCTGGCCTTTTCCATTTTGGTGGAGTAAATTCAGAGAAGATGAAGAGTGGCGCGATGCCGTTTATTGTCGCTATACAAATTTGCGATCAACAGTTTTAACTGATGAAGCATTTGATGTATTTATAGATTCCGTTGCAAATTATATTGGTGAAGCTGCATTAAGAAACTTTGAAAAATGGCCTGAACTTTATGTTACGGACCCAACGTATTTTGTTGAAGAATTGCGCACCTTTGTGCACGACAGATTAAATTGGATAGATATTCAAATGGCAGCAGATTTTGTTCCGGCACCTGATGCTTCTTTTGATATTAATAGTCTGGGTGCATTAACGTATCAATTTACACCCGTAACAACCGGAGCAACATATTTATGGAATTTTGGAGATGGCATTACATCAGAAGAATTTGCACCTAATCATACGTTTAGTGGCGCGGGTGATTTTCTTGTTTCGCTTACTGTTAATAAAAATTACGGTTGTATCGGGACAAACAGTGAAATGTTCCAGATAAATGTAAACGTAAATGATATTTCTATGTTAGGATTGCAGGTTTACCCTAGTCCTGCCGAACATACTGTTAGTGTTAGTTTAAATACAAATGCTACTATAGATTTAATTGAGATATTTACGCTTGAAGGTAAAGCACTTCAATTACCGCTCACGCAAACCGATAATCGTGTTGTAATTAATTTAGATGGTATTGCTGCAGGTACATATTTACTAAAAATACATTCCGGTAATAATTATATTAATTACCCTATCGTAAAAATGTAATTACACGGGTTTGTAAATAGTGCCAATATAATCTACAAAATCAGGGGTTAATCCCTGCTCGCGAATATACATTTGCATTTGTGCACGATGGTGAATGCTGTGATAATTTAATTGTAAAGCGAGGTCTTTTAACGGCGCTGTATAGGGTTTGTTGCCGATGCCAATCCACAACACATTTTCCATTAATTTGGATTCGCTGGTGGTTTCGAGTAAGGTAATCCAGGGTGCTAAACTTTTATTCCATTCTGCTTCAAGATTATCTAATGCATATACCGGATTCCACCAGTCGAGTGCTGATATTTGGGGGTAGATATTAATGCGGTCCATCCATTTATACTGACAATTAATCAAGTGACTGAACAGTTTGATGCAAGGTTCCGGTTGTGGCATTTCAGCGATTTTTTTTAATACCATTTTATTTGAAGCATCGTTAAATAAAAAGGTTTCGATCAGGTATTGATTAAGTTGCATAGTTGAAAAATTCAGACGAATATATTACATTTGGCGTATCCATGAATATTTTCCGCGGAAAAAAATCAACCTTGTGAAACAAACCATTACGGTAATATTATTTCTTATCACCTTTCGGCTTGTTGGGCAGGACACACTTCAGCACAAGTATATCATAAATTTTGATGCGGCTTATACGGGTTCTTTTATTGAAGATGTTTATCAATACCAACCGGCATTGGGGTATTCAGTCGGGTTTGATTATTATTGGAGTAAACAGGTTTTCACCGGTTTGAAATTTACAACAATACATACTGAAGTTGTTCCGGAATGGGATGGTTTTGAACCTTATTTGACGAGGAATAATTTATTACTGTTTGAGTATGGCATAAGTTTTAAAAGTGATGAGATTATATTTATTCCAATATTTCATGCCGGGGTTGGATTTTATTATTTAGATGAATTTAATCTGCAAACCATGTCCGATTACGGTAGTGTTGAATTAACCTACCACGATGATTATGCAGTAGCTCCAATAATCGGATTAGAAACATATTTTGGATATAGGGTTGGTAATAATTTTTCTATAGGATTTACACTAAGTGAATCTTATGTCTACCAAAAATGGAATATTGATGTAACAGGCGTAGGATTAGATACTTCCTATCCTTTGGATTATGCCACAAGCAATTACAAATATGCTCAATCGGTGATTAATGTATCGGGGGGTATAAAAATTATTTTTTTGTTGTGAGGGGTGGTTGATTATAAACCGGAGATATGGTTTTTAATTGGGGTGTTTTGTGTCACCCGCCTAGGCGGCAGGTTCTCTTGATTCGTGAACGTTGGGACCATGTATTTAAAAATATGTAACCCCTAAAGGGGTATTTGTTTTTAGTGAACATGTTGTTTTGTGATAAAATGTACATTTAATCTATTATGTACATTCTAAAAATATGTTACCCCTAAAGGGGTATTGGTTTTGGGGGATATATTGTTTTGTGATAAAATGTACATTTAATCTATTATGTACATTCTAAAAATATGTTACCCCTAAAGGGGTATTTGTTTTTAGTGAACAGGTTGTTTTGTGATAAGATGTACATTTAATCTATAATGTACATTCTAAAAAGATGTTACCCCTGCCTAAGGCGGCAGGTAAACCTAAAGGGGTATTGGGTTTTCGTGAACATGTTATTTTGTGATAATATGTTCATTAAATCTTTAATGTACATTTTAAAAATATGTTACCCCTGCCTAAGGCGGCAGGTAAACCTAAAGGGGTATTTGTTTTTAGTGAACATGTTATTTTGTGATAAAATGTACATTTAATCTATAATGTACATTCTAAAAATATGTTACCCCTGCCTTCTGCGGCAGGTAAACCTAAAGGGGTATTTGTTCTCAACCGCATAGCGGTGATACGTTTGTAACGAGCCGCTACCCTAAGAATCAAAAGAACCCCAGCGGGGTGAAATAAAAATGTGCGATAAACAAAAAACGCCGCTAAAAATTTAATTGTAATTTATGCGATAATCACCATCAATTATATGTTTTGTATTGCGATACGACGTTTTTCTTTTAATTTTTTAAAATGGGTTGGTGTGAGGCCGGTAACTTTTTTAAATTGGGCAGAAAGATGTGCTACACTGCTATAGTGCAACATAAACGCAATTTCTGATAAGGTATGTTCACCAAAAATAATTAATTCTTTTATGCGCTCAATTTTTAGCGCAATCATATACTGCTCAATTGTGGTTGCTTCTACTTCACTGAAAAAATTGGCGAGATAGGTATAACTATGATTTAACTCTTTACTTAACAGTGCCGAAAACTTGATATTCGGTTTTTCATCTGAATTATATACATAATCAATAATTACCTGCCTGATTTTTTCTACTAATATGCCTTGCTTTTTTTCTAATAATTCTAAACCAACCTTATTAATTTTTTTGTTCAACTTTATTTTGTCCTCATCAGAAACTTTTTCTTTGGTTTCAATTTCACCTAATTCAACTTTTACCGGTTGGATATTTAACTCTTCAAGGGCTTCTTTAACTACAAGTTTGCAGCTTTCACAAGCCATATTTTTTACGTAAATTTTCATATTAAAGGATTTTGTGCAACAGACTAAAGAATTATAATGATTGTGACTTAAAACCAATTGTAAAATTATTAAAAAAATGTCGCTGCTAACGTTAAACCTTTTTAATAGAATAGATATCGTAACTTCTAACCCGGATTGAAGCGGAAACAAACTAATGTGCTAATGTGAGGATGTGCTAATGTGCTGATTAACAGCCGAATTCTGTGTGCGCATTACCTTTAATCTTTTTATTTACAAACGGAGCTCCCGTACAACCTGGACAAATGCTGCTTTAGAGGTTTGTTGGAGTGAAAAGCCGGTGCGGATGTTGATGGCGTGGGGGATGGTCATGTTCCAAATATTGAATTTATTTTAAATTAAAAAACCCCATCGGAAGACGGGGTTTCGATTATATCGTTTATAAATTTTAATTTGCTTCTACACCACAATATTTATTGTATGCATTTGCAAGATCGTTGGCAATCATCATGGCATTGCGGCCTTCAATTTGATGGCGTTCGATAAAATATACCAATTTGCCATTTTTAAACAATGCAATACTTGGCGAACTTGGCGGATAAGGCAAAGTGAGTTTTCTTGCTTCAGCAACCGCATCGAGGTCGAAACCGGCAAAAACGGTAGCTAATTTATCGGGTTTGCTATCGTTGCTTAACGACAAACGCACACCCGGGCGGGCGTTTCCGGCTGCACAACCACATACGGAGTTAATTACTAATAACAAGGTGCCTTCAGTTCCTTTAATGGTGCTGTTTACCATTTCAGGTGTGGTTAAATCTTCGAAACCTACCTTGGTAAGTTCTTCTTTCATTGGTTGTACCAGTTCTTTAGGATACATAGTTTATTGCTGTTTTATGTTACAAAGTTAAGCGCTCACGTTATTTTATCATAATGATAAAATATCTGCGTTATTCCATGAACCAAGATGCAGTATAAATGGTTCATACGTTGCCAAAGGGAAAGCAATTTTTTACCTTTGTGCCAGAGTTCAAATTAGTAATCAATAAAAACAGTATAATGAACGTAGTTACAGACACAAAACTCCCATACAAAGTAAAGGACATAGCCCTTGCTGCCTGGGGTCGTAAAGAAATTAAACTGGCTGAAGCCGAAATGCCCGGACTAATGAGTCTGCGCGAAGAATATGGCAATTCAAAGCCGCTGAAAGGCGCTCGTATTGCGGGTTGCTTACATATGACCATCCAAACTGCGGTGCTCATAGAAACCCTGAAAGAACTGGGTGCAGATGTACAATGGAGTTCTTGTAATATTTTTTCAACCCAGGATCATGCTGCTGCTGCAATTGCTGCTGCGGGAATTCCGGTTTATGCCTGGAAAGGTGAAACTTTGGAAGAATACGACTGGTGCATTGAGCAAACACTGTTTTTTGGCGAAAACAACGAGCCTTTAAACATGATTCTTGACGATGGTGGTGACTTAACCAACCTCGTTTTGGATAAATACCCTGAAATGGTGAAACACTTACGTGGTATTTCGGAAGAAACAACTACAGGTGTTCACAGATTATACGATCGCGTGGTAAAAGGCACTTTACCGGTTCCTGCTATTAACGTGAACGACTCAGTTACGAAATCGAAATTCGACAATAAATACGGTTGTAAAGAATCATTAGTTGATGCTATTCGTCGCGCAACTGATATTATGATGGCCGGCAAAGTGGCTGTTGTTGCGGGTTATGGCGATGTGGGAAAAGGTTCGGCTCAATCGTTACGCGGAGCAGGTGCTCGTGTATTAATTACCGAAATTGACCCGATTTGTGCTTTACAGGCTGCAATGGATGGTTATGAAGTGAAAAAAATGGATGATGCGGTTAAAGAAGCTGATATTATTGTAACGGCTACGGGTAACTGCGACATTATTACCGGTCGTCATTTTGAAAATATGAAACACAATGCGATTGTTTGTAATATCGGTCACTTTGATGATGAAATTGATGTTGCCTGGTTAAATAATAATCACGGTGCTTCTAAAGATGAAATTAAACCTCAGGTTGATAAATATACCGTGAATGGTAAAGACCTTATTTTATTAGCTGAAGGTCGTTTAGTGAATTTAGGATGTGCAATGGGTCACCCAAGTTTTGTTATGAGTAATTCGTTTACCAACCAAACGTTGGCTCAAATTGAGTTATGGTTAAATGGTAGCAGTTATGAAAACAAAGTGTATACCTTACCAAAATACCTTGATGAAAAAGTTGCTCGTTTGCACTTACATAAATTAGGTGTTGTTTTGGAAGAATTAAGCGATAAACAAGCTAATTATATCGGCGTTGAAAAATCAGGCCCTTACAAACCTGAATATTACCGCTATTAATAACATATTCAACTTGCTTTCTAAAAAGGGGTGACAGCAATGTTGCTCCTTTTTTTATGTACACAATTGAAGGTTTACATTAAAATATGTTTTGTTACTTTGTAAAAATTATTTCATGACGAAGTTATCCATCAATATAAATAAAATTGCAACGCTGCGAAACGCACGTGGTGGCAATGTGCCGAACGTGGTAAAATTTGCAATGGATTGCGAACGTTTTGGGGTAGATGGTATTACCGTTCACCCCAGGCCTGATGAGCGACATATTACATTAAATGATGTTTATAATCTCGCACCTGTTATTCAAACAGAATTTAATATTGAAGGATATCCGGATGCGCGTTTTATGAAAATGGTCGCGGCGATAAAACCCGCGCAAGCAACGCTGGTGCCGGATCCGCCGGATGTTTTAACTTCAAATACCGGTTGGGATGTAATTAAAAATAAATCGTTGTTGATTGATATTATTAATCAGTTGCATGCGTACGGTGTACGCGTTTCAATTTTTTTAAATCCCGAATTAGATCAGGTAGAAGCAGCAAAATTAACGGGCACCGACAGAATAGAATTTTATACGGGACCATACGCTGAACATTACCAACAAGATAAACAATTGGCAATTGCAGCATATGTTAAAGCGGCAGAAGCTGCGCATGCAATTGGGTTAGGTATAAATGCCGGTCATGATTTGAGTTTGCAAAATCTAAAATTCTTCAAACAAAGTTTAGTGCATTTAGATGAGGTAAGTATCGGACATGCAATTATCAGCGATGCCTTATATTATGGTATAGAAAATACCATTCAGATGTATAAAAGATTATTGTCAGAAAATTAATTTACTTAATTCATTAAAATAAAAAAGCCTTCCAAGTAGGAAGGCTTTTGATTTGAATATGGTAATATTATAAATGCGTTTCTTGTGCATTAATGTAAGTATATTTTCCTTCAGCTGAATCATATTTCCAAACGATAGCAACCATATACATGTTTTCTGGTTTCCATGTAACGTTTTTCTCAATTTGATATGATTTAGTGAATACGACACCATTTGCTCCGGATCCGAACACAAATTGTTCACCCCAAGCACTACCGTTAGAAGAAGCGCGGATAACGTGATTGTGAACGAAGTTAGGATCAGCAGGTGAGCCGTTAATTTGTTGAGTAAATACAAGGCCGTCTTCCATTAAGTAAGCAGCAACAAAATAATCGCCAGATACATCAGCAAAAAGTTCAGCACTTACAGAAATGGTGATAGATGAACCATTATCGGTAAAACCGGCAACAGCGCCAGCTTCAGCCGGACCAGTTCCTGCTTCAGTTAAAGCAGAAGCTGCCATAGCAGCACCATCATAGAATGTAGCCTGGTTCCATACATATAATGTAGGGTAACCACCAACAATTCCTTCAGCACCGTAATAGTCGGTTAAGGTTGTTGACTCATCAGTAGTGATTTCGTCAGTATTATGAATACTCAGTGGAATTGCGCTCGCACCGGTACCTTCAATAGCTTTGTTAAATTCAGGAGCACCCCATTCACCGCAATAAGGACACCAAGTTGCAGTAAAATCGCCCATCAGCGCATGTTTCTGGCTGCTAGGTGAAAAACAACCACCATCATCGTCGGTTGCATTAGGATTGTAATTAATTGAAAATGGGTCTGTACATCCGTAAACACGGTCTTTAGCACAAGAGGAGATAGCGAATGCAGATGTTGCTGCGATTGCTATGATTAATAGTTTTTTCATATTCAAATATATTGGTTTTTGGAAATCCGATACTAAAGTAACGAATATTTCTGTATATACAAACAATTTTACTAACAAAACTGACGAAATACTGACACAGCCAACGGATGGCTATGTGTTATCTTTACCAAAAATAACAAAAATGTTTAAAAAATCTTCCCTTTTTGTCCTGATTTGTTGTGTTGGGATTATTGTTAAAGCGCAACCTGCTTTTCAACTGGTAAATTTTGCTTCCGGGTTTTCTTCGCCTGTCGATATTGCCAATGCCGGTGATGAACGCATTTTTATTGTTGAACGCGAGGGTTATATCAAGATAGTGGACCTGAGCGGAACAGTTTATGCAGATAATTTTTTGGACATACATACCCAAATTGAATCGGGTTATCAGGAACAGGGATTATTGGGGCTGGCTTTTCACCCTGATTACGCAGATAATGGATTTTTTTATGTGTATTACACCGATCTGGATGGAAACACGGTGGTATCGCGTTATCAGGTGAGTACATTTGATCCTGATATTGCCGACCCGACAACAGAGTTAATATTATTTACTGCCGATCAACCATTTGTAAATCACAACGGCGGATGTATCAAATTTGGCCCTGATGGTTATTTATATATAGGGTTAGGAGATGGTGGTTCAGCGGGTGATCCGGGCAACAGAGCACAAAATCCTGAAAATAAATTGGGCAAGATGCACAGAATCGATGTAGATGGCGGTACTCCTTATGCCATACCAGCAGATAATCCATTTGCAACTGCAACTGATACCTTACAGGAAATTTGGGCAATCGGTTATCGCAACCCATGGCGTTATAGTTTCGACCGACTCAACGGGAATATGTGGGTTGGTGATGTTGGACAAAATTTGCAGGAAGAAGTTGATGTGGAGTTAGCGGGTGATGGCGGACATAATTATGGATGGCGCTGTTATGAAGGTTTTGATGTATTTAATGATGCCGGATGTGATGATGATGGTTCTGATTATACTTTTCCAATTTTACAATATCCACATAATTATACAACAGGTGGTTTTAGTATAACAGGTGGTTTTGTTTACAGAGGTACAGAATTTCCGGGTATGTATGGATATTACATGTTTGCCGATTATGTTTCCGGCAACTGGTGGTGGGTAAATGCTGATGCAGGTGCACCATATATTTATGAACGTGAAGATGATGTTGAAGGTGATATTGCTGTTTTTGGTGAAGATGTAAATGGTGAGATTTATTGTGGTGATCTTGCTTCTGGAATTATTTATCATGTTACAGATGCGTGTGGTTCATTTGTATTAAATACAATTGCTACCGATTATGCATGCGGTGCAGGAACCGGTAGTATTGATTTATCTATTATTGATGGCGCTGCTCCATATACTATTGAATGGTCAACGGGTGCTACTACTGAAGATGTTGAAGGATTAACAGCAGGTACTTATACGGTTACAGTTACTGATAATGCTGGTTGTGAGCGGATGGCAGTAGTTGCAATAAATGAAAATCCCGGATTTGTAGTTACTGTTACGAATGTTGGAAATACATTAAGTGCAGATGCAGGAACAAGTTGGCAATGGTATTTTAATGGTGTATTAATAGAAGGTGCAACTGCACAAACTTATGACGCTACGGAAACAGGTAATTATTATGTTGTAGCAACTGATGATAACGGATGTATTGCAACCAGTACGGCAGTTGATTTTACAGTTGGTATTAAAGAATTATTCCAGCAACATTTGTTGATTTATCCAAATCCGACTACCGGAATATTTACCATTGAATTACCGGAAACGGCAAGTGTAAATGGTAACCTGATTATTTATAATTTGGTGGGCGATAAAATTTATTCTCAAGAAATAACTTCGAATCCAATACAAATTAATATGACCGGTTTCTCAAACGGATTATATACCATTGAGTTAGAAAATGAAAATAATTTATTTACGCAAACACTTATTCTCGGAAAATAATTTTTTTTAATTACTTATTTACGGAGCGGCGGTAGCATTCATTAATTTCGAAAATTCGGAATTAATTTTTCTGCCATCCGGTGCAAAATCGCCGGCCATTTCCTGCATAAAAAACACATTATCTGTTTTCATATCGCCCGTAAATGCATAATAATAAGAATCATGCAGCGGTGTGGCCACATCGGCAATGGCAAAAGGTAAGTAGGGTATAAATACAATTCCCATCAGTATTTTAGTCCCAACTTTTTCATTTTCGGTAACTGTTGAATACATGCCAATTCGCATGATATTGCTGATGCCATAATTATCGGAAATGGCTGCTACTTCTGCAGCAGATGAACTGATAAGTGGCACCGACATGTCGAGATGAATTAATTTTTCATCCAACCATTGGTTGATTACGGTCAGTTTGTTAAATTTATCTACTTCAGTGGAATCGAGATCATAATAACTTAAATCCATTACAGTGATAGCATTGTCTTCTGCCTGTTCTTTTATTTCACTCCTGTAATCTGCTTTTGTCTGGTCCATTTCATATAAGTCGTAATGGAGATAACTTTTATTATTTGTGTAAGAATGTAAAGGGTCAAGTAATACGATATTATTTAAACCAAGATTGCGTAGGCGTACACCTTTTTTACCGGTGTTGTAGCTGAAATTAGTATCAACCATTAGCGGCGCATCAAATAAATCGGCAAAAATATTCTGGTCTTGCACATTAAAAAATGCATATCGCCAATAGTCTGCTTTAGCGGCATTTGTGCTGGCTGCCGGAAGTTTCTTCATGATTGATTCCTGACCGTTTCCTATTTCAAAACTTTCTGCACCTTCCTCAGTGTTGATTGTTTTTTTACGAACACTTTTTTGTGCAGAGAAAAAATCAGCTGCAGTTGTTGCATTGGTATTTTGCAATTCAAATGCGAGGTGATTACATATTTTTTTCAGTTCAACGTTATTAGTGTCCTGCTGAAGGGCGTCCCAAGAAAATTTTAATGCCAGTACATTAAAATCTTTGGTTTTCATTTTTGAAAATAGGTAATAAATCTGTTGCGACTCACCCTGCACTTTTGAATATGGTTCTATTGATTCAGGACTTTCATTTCGGTTTTTATACATGCTCATGCCATATAAGCTTTTTGCTTTTATGGTATTTAAATAAGTATTTGTACCATGTTCAGATTCCAGTAAAAAGGCTTGATATAATGCGTCAGGATAATCTGCATTTTGGAGGAATAAAATACAACCTTCATATCGGCACATTTGCTGAATACGGCGAAATGTATTTTCATCATGTATAAATAAACTTTTAACGATGGTGTCATTTTCTGTCAGTTTACTTAAAATACGGGCTCTTCTGCTTGTAACATCGGGGTGACTACTCGTTGGATCGTTTTCATCATCTGCTTTAATGGCTTTAATAGAATCTCTGAAATTAGTTTCAGGAATATGATAAAGCGAATCATTAAAATACGTTTTTGGAAAACTAATTTCCTGATAGGGGAGATAAGAGTATAATAAAATATCATATAACCCATCAATTGCAGCGTCATCATAATTGGTATTTTTGAAAAACTGCAAACCCTGGTCATCAGCTGCATATTCCTGTTCTTTAGAATATTTAAACTGTGCAATTGCTCTTTGGGTTTCTGTTAAATGAATGTGGTCACTACTGTAGGTGCGATAGAATATTTGCTCTTCAACTTTCTCTAAGGCATGTTGGCTATAATAATGGCTGAATTCATGGCATAAAACAAAAGCGAGTTGCGCTTCATTTTGAATTTTTGCCAAAAGTCCTGTGGTAACTAAAATTACACCATTATCTGCAGCAAAGGCATTTACATCATTCGACAATAGCGTGTAAATTCGAATATTACCTTTTAAGTCCGGATTGTGTTTTAAAATTTCATCTTTTACCTGATTCAGGTAATTTGTTACGGAATCACCGAATATAACATATCCACTATGCAATACTTTGTCCATAAACATGACAGATGAACTAAAGAAATTTCTTTTGCCAATTGCTTCGGCATAATCCTCAACATCTTTGGTATAATCTTCCAAAAAATAGGTTTGGCTGGGGGTTCTGGTAAAATCGGCAGGAATTGCACCTGCGGATTGCAGTGGGGTAAAATTGTAAACAGGAACAGTTTGTGCTGCAAGCAATCCTGTTAAACAAACCAGAATGATGAGGAGTTTTATTTTAAAAATATTTGCCATTTCTAAAATGTATATTTTTTTGACTATTGTTAAAAAACAAAATAACCCAAGCCGATATTTATGGTAAAACCTACGCCACCATAGGAGCGGACACGTATATCTTCCGCATATTCAGCGTAGCCGATTCCACCGTTTTTATCAGCTTCATACATCGCGTTAAAATAGGAACTTAAAGCCAGTGTTCCTTGCACCGACATGCTCACGATTAGTTTATCGAACCATACAGTTTCCTGCCCGTAAGCATATTTTAAATACATTTGTTTTACCTCAGTTTCTATGCCAACTTCTTCTACAGTTTCTTTCAGCAGCACAATATCGCCATAATTATACATGTATGAAAAGTCGTTTACATTTTCAGAATAAACACCATAATCGGTAACCACATAATCGCCGGTTTCCAATCGTCCTTTACCGGTAATTAATTCTAACTGATGAAAACGACCAATAGGTGCTATTGTTCCTCTGCTTGAATAACGATAAAACTTGAAATAAAATCCCCAATAATTATTTTTTATTTTTCCGTCCCCAAAATATGCATTGTACACCGGGTCGTAATCGTTATACACCGGCTCACCAAAAACAGCCATGATTGGGGTTTTTAATGAATTAAATTTATAATTGACTCCGGCAACTGTTTTTTTAGATAAAACATATTCCAACCCCACACAAGTGGTGAGGTGAACACCTAAATTCGGGAAATCTAATAAGTCGAGATGTTGGTCAGTATTGTAATTGATTTTGTATAAAGCCGGCGTCATATCCATTTCAGCATTTACACTAAAACGTTTTCCGGCATAACCGGGAACCTGAGCCTTAACGGACTGAATACCAATAACTGCAAACAGATATATGATTAAATACGAGGTTTTGTTCATTTCTTTTTCGATTTAATCTGCTGCAGAATAAAATAGATATTACTTTGTTTAACAGCATCTGAGTCGCGCAAGCGGTTGCTATTATAATATTGCATGATAAATTTACCGGTTTCCGCATCGGCTACTAATGCAAAATAAAATGTAGCTCTGTCGGGTGTTACCAAATCATAAATTAAAAATGGCGCTAATGGTAAATAGATACATAAAAATATTTTCGCACCTACATATGATTCCGGTTCTGTAAATGAAACAATACCCATCCAGGTAAAATTGGAAATATCATATTTTTGTGAAAGTGCCAAAAATTCATCGTTGGTTGATGTATTCATATAAACATCTTCATCCAAGTGACTGATTTTTTCATTTAACCATCTGTTTAATACGGATAAATCGTTAAATGCATCCACATCATCGGCACCCATGGAATGGTAGTCCAGATATTTAACCTTTAAATTTAAATCGTCGGCATTTTCTTTCACTTTTACACGAAGTTCTTCTTTTGCCGTTTCGGCAGCCTGATATTGAACAGGATTGTCTGAACGTTCATCTACCCTAAAATAAACGGGATCAACCATTACAATTTCGTTCAAACCAAGATGAAATTCATTTTCATCGTTGTCCGATTTCTTTTTTTTGCTCGTTTCTTCTTCCTCTTCTTCTTTTACAAAAAGCGCTGTAAAATTTTTATCGTCAAGAAATTCAGGAAACGCATATTTCCAGTAAGGTGCTTTCTCCTTATCTTCTTTTGTTGCGGTTGGTGATTTTTCCTTTTTTATTTTATCGTACTTCGTAGTTTTGATTGGCTCTGCTTCTTTGTTTTCGGTTGTGATTGAGGCAGTATCAACGGCAACTACTACTTCGGCTTTTAATTTTTCCACTTTTTTGGCATCAAAAAAATCATCGGTATTCAATGAATTTTGATTTACCATTTCATAACCAAGCTGGGTACATATTTTATTGAGTAACACATTTTCCGGCGATGCCAAATGCACTTCCCAGGCATATTTCAATGCAAGTGTATTCAACTCTTTGGCATTCATGCGGTAAAAAATATGAAATACCTGTTGCGATTCTCCTTCAACCTTTTTGTAATAACGATGCCAATCAGGTGTGGAGCCTGCATTTTTATACATCGATAAACCGTATAATGCCTGTGCAATTATTTCTTTTAGATAGATATTATCGGCATCATCTTGTTGTAATAAAAAAGCTTGATATAATGCATCTTCATAAGCAATATCGTACAAATACATTTCACATCCCTGGTAGCGACAAATTTTTTGTATGTAATTAAATTCTGCTTCGGTATTTATAAATGTTTGTCTGTCGGCATCATTAAATTTATCTATAACATTAATAATTGCAGATTTTCTTTTTTTAATATTCGGATGTGTACTTTCTTCATCATCATAATCCTCTTCAGCAGTTATTGATGCGAGTGTATCTAAAAAATAATTATCCGGCAAAACATATAAATCATCATTAAAATAATTTTTAGGGAAAGTAACTTCATCAAATGGTAAGTAGGAATATAACAGCACATCAAAAACGCCTTCAATTGCAGCAACACTATATTTTGTCTTTTTAAAATATTCCATTCCTTTTACATCTGCTTCCGTTTCCAGGTCTTTGGAATATCTGAATTTTTCCAAGTCTACTTCATCATTATCCAAACTTGCATAAACACCGATTCCGCGATCAATTTTCCGGTTTTCCACAAAATTGTCAATTGCGTGTTTTTCATAGTAGTGTACAAATTCATGGCATAAGATAAATGCTATCTGGGCCTCATTTTGAACCTGTGCAATTAAACCCGTTGTTACCAGAATAATTCCGTTATCAGCAGTAAAGGCATTTACATCATTCGATAATAAGGTATATATCCGAATCTCATCTGCCAGTTGTGGATTACTGCTCAAAATTTCATCTTTTATTTTGTTGAGATAATTCGTTACAGGGTCGCCAAACACTACGCGGCCACTGTGTAACATCTCGTCAATAATAAAATTCGACTCCAGTAAAAAATTCTGTTTATCCTGAATTTCTTTTTTATTACTGCCTTCTAATGTTGCAATATAATCAAAATATTTTTCTGATGATAATCGTGTAAAATCTTCAGGTATTTTGCCGGCAGATTGCAGGGTTTTGAAATGTAAAAAATCAATGTCCTGAGCTGAAACCTGCGTTTGTAGTAATACGCTTGTGATGATGAGGATTAAAAATATACGCATAATTTTTGTGCTATTGTGTTTTTTGATTATTAAGTGCTTTGAGCCCGATTTTAATGCCCGCATGAAAAAGTGGAACGGTTTGAATGGATTCAGTTTGAGTGCCTAAAGAAAACATATCTGAATGATAATTATATCCATAACTGTTAACAGTTGTATTTTTAAAACGCACCTGAATGCCGAAACCAACAAAACCGTTTATTTCAAAAACTTCTCTCGGTAAAATATTATATCCGATTTTCCACGACAAATTAACGGCTTGCATGCGCTCGGTAATATTAAACAACTTACCTTTTTCTGTTTCATCTTCAAAATCGAGACTGTCATAACCTAAAATGCGGTAACCCAATTCAATTTGATTATAATCGGTGCGCAACGGATTGGAACCTCGCGGAACAACCGATAACAGTGATGTTTTTATAAACGGCCCCGAGTAATAAAAAGTGCCACTCTTAAATATGTTTTCGTAAATACTACTCGTTATGGAGTTTTCAATATTGGCAGTATACCCAAGATTAATATCAGCAGCCCATTCATCGGCAAAACGATATTGAACACCGGCATTATACTCTCCAATCAAAAAATTAAACGGAATGAGATAGATGAATAGTTTTTTATAAAGGAGCGCTTCTATCATTGGTGTACAAATCTATCAAATTGTCAGTAAAGTGACGAGTTTTGGCAGTTTTTATTGATATTGACAGTCATTTTTAGCGGGGGCATGACAATTGAGTGCTAATTTTACCACAGGCATAATACGTGTATGCCATAACGTTACAAAAGGAAAAAATGAGAGAATTTGGATTTGACGATAACTTTTTGTCCTCGATGATGGAGGAAGATGTTGAGTTTTTGCCGTTATTATCACTTGAGGAAGACGATGATCAGACTAAAATCGACTACCCGGAAGTAATTGCAGTGATGCCTTTGCGCAACACCGTGTTGTTTCCCGGAGTTGTTCTGCCCATAACCGTAGGTCGCGAAAAATCTATAAAAGCTATTCAAACTGCTTTTAAGGGAAATAAACTGATTGGCGTTGTAGCGCAGCGCGATGGCAATATTGAAGATCCGGATACCAGTCAGCTGTATACCACCGGTGTAATTGCTAAAGTAATAAAGCAGATTAAAATGCCGGATGGCAGCACAACGGTGATTATTCAGGGTAAAAAACGATTTGCCGTTAATAAATTTACTGCTGAAAATCCTTACCTGCAGGCAAGTGTTACCTTATTGGAAGACAATACCAAAGGCGACAAAAAGGAATTTAATGCCATTGTTTCAGCAATTAAAGATCTTGCATCTAATATTGTTAAAATTTCACCCAATATTCCACAGGAAGCGAATGTGGTATTGAAAAATATCAACAGTCCGGTTTTTTTAATGCATTTTGTTTCTTCGAATTTGCAAATTGATGTTGCCGACAAACAAAAATTACTGGAAACCGACGACCTTTATTTGCGTGCGCAGCAAGTGCTTAATTTTTTGAATAATGAGTTACAAATGCTGGAACTCAAAAATAAAATTCAAAATAAAGTGCGCACCGATTTGGATAAACAACAACGTGAATATTTTTTGAATCAGCAATTGCGTACTATTCAGGAAGAACTCGGTGGCAGTGGTCAGGATGAAGATATTAAACGCTACAAGTTAAGAGCAACAGAAAAAAAATGGTCGAAAACGGTACAGGATGTTTTCACGAAAGAAATTGAAAAACTGCAACGCCTTAATCCAAATGCTGCTGAATTTGGTGTAATTACCAATTACATCGAAATGTTACTCGAATTACCATGGAATGAATATACCAAAGATAATTTCGATTTAAAACATGCAAAAACTGTTTTAGATGAGGATCATTTTGGTTTAGATAAAATTAAAGACCGCTTAATAGAATACCTTGCTGTATTAAAATTAAAAGGTGATTTAAAATCGCCGATTTTATGTCTGGTTGGCCCTCCGGGTGTTGGTAAAACTTCCCTCGGACAGTCCATTGCACGGGCTTTAGAGCGAAAATACGTGCGCATGAGTTTGGGTGGATTACATGATGAAAGTGAAATTCGCGGTCACCGTAAAACATATATTGGTGCAATGCCGGGACGTGTTGTGCAATCGATAAAACGTGTGAAATCATCGAACCCTGTTTTTATTTTAGATGAAATAGATAAAGTTGGTACCGATTTTCGCGGCGATCCTTCAAGTGCATTACTCGAAGTACTCGACCCGGAACAAAATGGTACTTTTTACGATAATTATTTAGAACTGGAATACGATTTATCGAAAGTATTATTTATTGCAACGGCAAATAATATTAATACCATACAACCTGCTTTACGCGACAGGATGGAAATTATTTATTTGAGTGGATATTCCACTGAAGAAAAAGTAGAAATCGGAAAACGCCATCTTGTTCCAAAACAAAAAAAGGAACATGGATTAAAATTGCGTGATGTAACATTAAATGACCCAATTTTAACACAGATCATCGAAAATTATACACGCGAAAGTGGCGTGCGTGATTTCGACCGCCAAATTGCATCCGTTATGCGCCGTATTGCAAAATATGTTGCTACAAACGAAAAATACAACAAGACATTAAAAGCTTCAGAAATAGAATCCGTTTTAGGACCTGCCAAATTTGATAAAGAAAGTATTTTTAATACCCAAGTTCCGGGTGTTGTTGTTGGACTTGCGTGGACGCCTGTTGGTGGAGATATTTTATTTATTGAAACTTCATTAAGCAAAGGCAAAGGCACATTACAATTAACAGGTAATTTGGGTGATGTAATGAAAGAATCTGCTTCAACAGCACTTACTTTCTTAAAATCGCATGCTGATTTACTGGATTTGTCGCCGGATATTTTTGAACAAACTGCCATTCACGTGCATGTGCCCGAAGGAGCCATTCCTAAAGATGGTCCAAGTGCCGGTATCACGATGTTAACCAGTCTGGCTTCAGCTTTCACCGGCCGAAAAGTGAAATCGTATCTGGCAATGACCGGTGAGATTACGCTACGCGGGAAGGTATTACCTGTTGGCGGCATCAAAGAAAAAGTGCTTGCTGCTAAACGGTCAGGGGTTAAGGACATTATTATGTGTATCAAAAACAAAAAGGATGTTGCTGAAATCAACCCTTTATTTATAAAAGGTATTCGCTTCCATTATGTTGAAGATATGATGGATGTGCTCAAACTGGCGCTTGAAAAACCGGTAGCAGTTAAAAAAGCTGCAAAATCGGCTAAATAAGCCTGTTTTGATTAATTTGAATTATTTTCGTCCCGCAAAATTTTTTGCGGGATTTTTCGTTAAGGAACCAACCTGATGCTGATGCGCTTTTTTTATTTTGTGTTGTTAACCTGCTCCTTATCCAATGTTTTCGGGCAGTTCGGAGGAAGTTATACTTATGCTTATCTCAATTTACCACCTTCGGCGCGTATCAGTGGCTTAAGCGGCCTAAACATTACCACTTTCGATCAGGATGTGAATTTCGGCTTCCAGAATCCGGCTTTGTTAAATGCTAAAATGGACGGACAATTGAGTGCGAGCCAGGCATTTTTGCCTTCAGGAATCAGTAACTCTTATGCTTCCTTCGGAAAACACCTTGATAAATGGAATGCGACACTGGGTGGAGGCATATTGTATCGCTCTTACGGCGTTTTTGCACTTACTGATGTAAATGGCGACAGAATTGGCAGTTTTAAAGCGAAAGAATATGCTGCTAATTTGGGTATTGGTTACGGAACGGGAAAACTGCGTTACGGTGCCAATATGAAATTATTATATAGTAACCTGGAATCATATAGTTCGTTTGGAATTGCTGCTGATTTAGGTGCAGTTTATATTGATACCAGCCATCTGCTCACCATGGGATTGGTATTCCGCAATATTGGTACAGAAATAAAACCATTTGTAAATAGTAATTACGAAGAATTGCCCTTTGAAATTGATTTTGGTATTTCAAAACGGTTGCGACATTTACCGTTGCAATTAAGTTTTACCTTGCATGATTTACAAACATTTGATATTAGATACGACGATCCAAATGCAGCACAGGCAGTAAATATTTTTGGTGCTGATTCTACTGCAGAAAATAAAAATTACACGGTTGATAAAATTGCACAACATCTCAATATTGCAGGTGAATTTTATTTTGGCAAAAGTGTAATGGCACGAATTGGTTACGACCATATGACCAGAAAAGAAATGTCGGTGGAAACACGTCGCGGACTTACCGGATTTTCGATGGGTTTCGGAATTAAAATCAACAAATACAGCATCGACTACGGTCATGAATTTTATTCACTCGCCGGAGGTAGTCATCATATTACAATTGCCGCGAATCTCAATCAGTTTTTTAAGTAGACATTTTGTATTTGATATAACATTCTATAATTTTTTTGGGTAGATGGTATTAGGAGTAATATTTACTTCAGAATGTTTAATTTAGCCCTGTGAAAAAAATATTGATTGCCATTGACGGGTATGCAGCATGCGGTAAAAGCACGCTTGCAAAGCAACTGGCAGCTCATTTACATTATTTGTTTTTAGATACCGGCGCCATGTACCGCGCAGTTACATTATATCTGCTGGAAAATAATATTAACTGGTTAGATGCTGCTGCTTTAGATGAAGCTTTAAATAATATTTCAATTGCATTTCAGCGCAACGAAGATGGTAAAATAATTACATTTTTAAATGGTGATGATGTAGAAGACGCTATTCGTTCGATGCAGGTTTCCAATAAGGTTAGTGAAGTTGCAGCCGTTAGTGCTATACGTAAATTTTTAGTGCAACAGCAACAGGAAATCGGTAAAGAAAAAGGTATTGTTATGGATGGAAGAGATATCGGAACAGTAGTATTTCCACACGCCGAATTAAAATTATTTGTCACTGCCGATATGGATACCCGTGTGCAACGAAGGTTATTGGAATTACAATCAAATGATATACCGGTAAGTGAACAAGATATCCGCGATAATTTAATTAAACGCGATAAAGAAGAAACAACAAGAACCGATAGTCCCTTAATGCAGGCGAAAGATGCCATTTTAATTGATAATACCAACCTGACACCCGAAGAACAATTTACCTTTGTATTAAAATTAGTTGAAGCAAAATTGAAATAAAATTATGTCGGAGATAGGAGTAATTTTTTTATTAATCATCAGAGTTTTAGCGGCTAATTATTGTACAAGTAGAGCCCGGTTATTAAATCGTAATGTTGTCGGTTGGGGGATATTTGGTTTTGTTTCACCGTTACTTGCCTGTTTATGGATTAAGGGATTACGAACAAAAACGAATCAGACTGCATATGATGATGCCAGTCGACCATTCGATCAAATGTAAGTTTTTTTCAGATAAAAGCTTTATATTCAATTAGATGTATATTTAAATAATATTAATATGTATCAATTTTCACTTTTCTACAGCTATTTTTATCTTTGATGTATGAAAATGCACACATTCATAGTTATGTTGCTCATTTTGAGCAGCGTAGGTAATCTTTCTGCACAACGTGTATCACGTCATACAACACCTTCAGGAAGTGTTTATCCGGATGTATCGATTACCAACCTGATTACCATGTTAAATATTAATCTGGTGGACTGGGAACGCAACATGAAATTAATTTCAGATGTGCGTGATGATTTTGGAGATTTAGGTATTCAGTATACCATCGAAAACAAAACAGGAACCGCTGATGGATATTGTTTTACTACCAAAAAGAAAACCGAATATGAATTAATTTATCAGTTGGGCACAAATAACACTTCCATTTTTACTGATTTTATGAAAGAGATAAAAAAGTATTATGTAAAAGATCAGGATGGATATCAGATTTATCAGTACAAACACGTAGATGATATCACTTATATTTTTGTTGTAAAACAGGATGGGGGAGAAGAGTATGTGCGTGTTTATATAAATCCGTGATAATTTGTTTTTTTAATTACAGATTAACGCGCATAGCTATTTAAAATAAATAACTCACACTTAGCGTATAATCGGTGTTTTTCATGCCTCCGAAGGATATTGAGCAAAAGTAATAGGGCGAAGGTTCTGCAAAAGAAAGATACCCACCAAAATTGGCATCTGCTTTTAGCACAATACTATTTTTGTAAGTAAACGAAATGCCGGTATTTATCTGACTGTTAAAGTGATTAACAGGGTAGCCTACGGTTAAAGGATTTTGACTTGTTGTATTTTGAAAATCGTATGCATCTACTTGGCTATCTGTGATGGAAGTTTCAATATAACTTCCATTTAAAATATAATTCTGATTATATCCAACAAAAAGATTAGTAGCGATATTTCCAATATGAAATTGAAATCCAAATGACAACGGAAGGGATATTTTTTGATATAATTGTTCAGTCGTATTTGTTGTAACATAATTAGCCATTTCATCATCAGATACGAACATTCTTCCGGTGCGTATCCATTCAAGTTTTTCACTCGTACTTAAGTACCGCAAACCAACATTAATATTAAAATGTTTTTTAATATCCAGTTGTGAAGTAAAACCAAAAAGTACTGATTTGCCAGGGATATATGAAGTAGTGGTAACGTCAAAAATGCGCGTTTCAGAAGTTGTTTGTTTTAACCCACAAAATGAAAATCCTACTTCAGGTCCCCAATTAAAATTGCTTTGTGCGTTTCCGATAACTGAAGTGCCAATCAAAAAAATAACGTAGAGGAGGAATTTGCGTTGCATAAGGTTTGTTTTGGGCCAATAAATATACAAAAAAACCAACATACTTGTGCAATCGGCACGACCTGTGAATAGTAGCATTCCAGTGAAAAATGGCCTCAAAATGCCTTCTACCCAATAAAAACGCCACTTTTCCTTTAAAAGCCTTATAAAATATCAAAAATCCCGTATCTTTGCCTCCCCTTTGCTCTGCCGTTGAATGACGGATTGCCGGGGCGGGTTCAAACCCGCAGTATTATTCACTTTTACTAAAAAACAAAACCTTGGATAACCAAGAAAATCTGGAGCCTGTAAACTCCGAAACTACAGAATCAACTGAAACAGTAGTTGAAACTGAAAAAAAAGCCCCTGTAACTGTTCTCGCTAAACATGATGATTTTGATTGGAACGTTGACAAACGCAACAAAATTACCTACTCTAAAGACGAGAGCGACAAGTTAGAACTTACCTACGAAGGCACGTTCAAAACATTAAACGACAACGAAATTATCAATGCTACAATTGTAGGGTTAACCGACACCGACGTGATTTTAAACGTGGGTTACAAAAGCGATGGTTTAGTTTCTAAAACTGAATTCCGCGATTTGGAAGACCTGAAAGTAGGCATGGAAGTGGAAGTGTACGTTGTAAGCAAAGAAGATGGCAAAGGTCAGCTGAATTTGAGCCGTAAGAGCGCAAAAATGATGAAGGCCTGGGAACACATTGTTGATGCTTATAAAAATGAAATTATCGTTACCGGAAATATCATCAGCAAAACCAAAGGTGGTCTTATTGTTGAAGTATTTGGTATTGAAACATTTTTACCGGGTTCTCAAATCGACGTTAAACCAATTACTGATTATGATGGTTACGTTGGTAAGAAAATGGAATTCAAAGTTGTTAAAATCAACGAAACCATTAAAAATGCCGTTGTATCGCATAAAGCACTTATTGAAAGCGATATCGAAACTCAACGTCAGGAAATTATCGGTAAATTGGAAAAAGGTCAGGTATTGGAAGGAACTATTAAAAACATTACAGACTTCGGTGCATTTATCGATTTAGGTGGTGTTGATGGTTTATTGTATATCACTGATATTTCATGGGGACGTATCAACCATCCGAACGAGGTGTTGAATATGAACCAGAAATTAAACGTGGTTGTACTTGATTTCGATGATAACAAAAAACGTATATCACTCGGTCTCAAACAACTTACACCACATCCTTGGGAAGTTCTTGATGCAGCTATCCAGGTTGGCAGCGTAGTTAAAGGTAAAATCGTAAATATTGAAGATTACGGTGCATTCCTCGAAATTATGCCTGGTGTTGAAGGTTTAATTCACGTATCAGAAATCACTTGGAGCAATCAGCCAATTAACAGCAAAGAATACTTTACTGTTAATCAGGAATTTGAAGCTAAAGTGGTTACACTTGATCGCGAAGAACGCAAAATGTCGTTATCGATTAAACAATTATCTGAAGATCCTTGGAAGAGCGCTAAAGATAAATATCCTATCAACAGCAAACATTCAGGTCTCGTTAAAAACATTACCAATTACGGTGTGTTTGTTGAGCTTGATGAAAACGTTGGTGGTATGGTTCACATTAGTGACTTAAGCTGGATCAAACGTTTAAATCACCCTTCAGAATTTGTGAAAATTGGTGAACGTTTAGATGTTGTTATTCTCGAAATTGATGAAGACAACAGAAAAATTTCATTAGGTCACAAACAAATTGAAGAAGATCCATGGGATACTTTCGAAAATGTATTCCCAATCGGTTCTATACATGAAGGTACCATCATCCGTAAAGATGAAAAAGGTGCAGTTGTTTCTTTACCTTATGGTTTAGAAGGTTATGCGCCTAACAAACATCTTGAAAAAGCTGATGGCACTACTGCACATGCAGAAGAAATGCTTTCATTTAAAGTAATCGAATTCGATCGCAACGATAAACGTATCCTTGTATCACATTCTAAATTTGTAAAAGATAATACAGATGAAGAAAAACGTGAACAAGTGAAAACTCGTCAGCGTGATGATAAAAAATCGAAAAGCCAGTTAACTAAAGTTCAGAAAAATGTTGAAAAAACAACATTAGGTGAACTCGACGTACTTTCTCAACTGAAAGAGCAAATGGAAAAAGATTCTAAAGGTTCTGCTAAAACTTCTAAAAAAGTTGAAGAAAAATCTGAAGACGTTTCTGATGCTACAGAAGAAACTGCGGAAGATAACGAAGCATAATTTTGTTTTGCTAAAAAAGCCTCACTTCGGTGGGGCTTTTTTTATGTACCAATGTACCGATGTACCAATGTACCAATTGAACAGCCGAATTTGAGCAAGCACTTAATTCCTAGCTCCGTTGGGGTCAATCAATATTGACCCGAGATGAAGTATAATAGAACTTCAGAATTTAGACCTGCATTTAATTCGGAGCTCCCGTTGGGGTCAATCAATATTGACCCGAGATGAAGTACAAAAAGAACTTCAGAATTAGAGTAAGATTTTAATTCGGAGCACCCCTTGGGGTAAAATATTACCAACAACGATTACCTAATTAATTTTCATTTTTCACCCTGCAAATGAATGCCAATTCATTCGCATCGCATCCCAGCGGCGCAGCCGCCCATTAGCTAATCTGCTAATTAGCTAATTTGCTAATTCCTCTTAAATTTGTGTGATAATCGTGAAACTATGGCAATTAATTATTGGCTGATAAAATCGGAACCGGAAACATTTTCTTGGGATGATTTAGTGAAATTGAAATCGGATGCATGGACGGGCGTTCGGAATTATGCGGCGAGAATTCATTTGCGAGCGATGCAAAAAGGCGATTTATGTTTTTTTTATCACAGCGGAAAAGTAAGTGCCGTTGTAGGCATCGCAAAAGTTACCAAAACCGCCTATCCCGACCCAACCGCTACTGAAGGTGAATGGGTTGCAGTTGATGTTGCTGCAGTTAAAAAATTAAAAAAAGAAATTTCATTAAAAGAAATAAAAAAAGACGCTGCTCTCGAAGATATGCCTTTAGTAAGAATTAGCAGATTGTCTGTTTCACCGGTTAATGAGTTTCAGTTTTTTAAAATTCTCGAAATGAGCGGGACTACTTTATAATGTGCTGATGTGCTAATGGAACAGCCGGATTTGAGTCGGCATTTCATTCGGAGCTCTCGTTGGGGTCAATCAATATTGACCCGAGACGAAGTAAAAATAGAACTTCATAATTATAGTAAGATTTTAATTCGGAGCTCTCGTTGGAGTCAATCAATATTGACCCGAGACGAAGTAAAAATAGAACTTCATAATTATAGTAAGATTTTAATTCGGAGCTTATATTTCAATTTTATAAACAGCCGAAACCACAGAGTCCTCAAAGAAACAGCCCGCAGAGTTCACGGAGAATTTTGAGTTGGGTTGGTAATTATTATTTTTTTATTGAACATTTTTTAAATAACAATTAAGAAAAAAAATCATCCACTCATCCACTCATCTTGTTTAAACAATTAATTGTTTAAACCTATAAATCCCTTAGCGCCCTTAGCGGGAAAAAATACAAGAAAAAAACATTTACAAGAAAAAACATATCCCAAACAACACATCCACCCAACAAAACCCTTAGCGCCCTTTGCCCTTCGCGCGCTTAGCGAGAAAAAAACAATAGCGAGAAAAAAACACCTGCAAGAAAACCACATATCACAAAAAAAACACATCCACCAAACAAACAACCTTAGCGCCCTTTGCCCTTCGCGCGCTTTGCGAGAAAAATACACAAGCGAGAAAAAACATTTGCGAGAAAAAAAACATTAGCGAGCAACACCGATTACGATTTTGGTAACATGATGCGAAAGGTAGTTCCCTTCCCTGGCGCGCTTTGTTTCACAAATATTTTCCCTTTATGATAACTCTCCGTAATCCGCTTTGCGAGCGTCAATCCCAATCCCCAGCCTCTTTTTTTCGTGCTGTAACCGGGTTCGAAAACTGTTTTTTGTTTGGAACGTGGAATTCCTTTTCCACTATCCGTCACATCAATCATCACAAACTTATCATCCTGCTCCACCTTAATAATAATATCCCCAATTCCATCAATCGCATCCAATGCATTCTTCAATAAATTTTCAATCACCCAATTAAATAAAATCACATTCATTTTTACCGGCATATCGGGTGCAGGATATTGAAAATCGAAAGTCACTTTTTTTGATGAGCGGCGTTTGATATAATCTATGGAATAATCCAATTCTGTAATCAGATTTTTTTCAGTTAAATCCGGCTGAGAACCCACTTTTGAAAAACGGTCTGCTATTAATTCTAATCGCTGGACATCTTTCCCCATTTCGACAACAATATTTTCTTTGCCTTCCATGGCTGGCGACTGCTCTAAATATTCCACCCACGCCACGAGCGATGAAATTGGTGTTCCTAACTGATGCGCAGTTTCTTTTGCCATACCAACCCAAACCCGGTTTTGTTCCGATTTACGTGCAGTATTAAACAGGGTATAGGCGACAATTAAAAATGCAGCAATAATTAATAATTGCACATAAGGATAATATAACAACTGCTGATATAATACAGAATGTTTGTAATATACATATTGATAAATACCCGAGCTGATTTCCAATTTAATTGGCTCAGCAAAATCTTTCATTTCTTCCAAACGGTGTTGGAGGTAACCGGTATCGGTAGCCACCTTTGCCGTATCTAAATTTAAATAGGCAACAATATTACCATCGTTATCGGTTGAAATAATTGGGACTGTTTTATTTGCTTGAATTAATTCCACAAAAAAACCATAATCTGTAATATCGGTAGCGGTTGCGATGTAGTGATATACATTGGCAATTTGCGTAACTTTTTGTCGTTCCTCAGCAGCAAGTTTGGTGGCTAAATTATCGGTATAAATGAGAGTAGCCGCAACAATAACCAATGCAGTAAGCACCAGCACAATTTTCCAACGGTATTTTCTTTCGTAAATATTCAAGCAGCTATTGGTTATAGGAGAACAAAAATGGTAAAAATTATGGAAAGCAGCGAATCAGGGGTTAACGGGGGTTAAATGGATTTACTGTTCCTCATCTTCAAACTCAATAAATTCAATTTCATCCTCCGATTTTGTTTCCTGTTTTTCCGGTTGCGTATTGGTTTTAAACATTTCCTCTTCAGGGTCTTTTTTAAAGATATCGATAAAACGTTGCTGCTCTAATCCACTATCTTGCAATTTTTGTTTGGCTTCTTTTTTATTGTATTTAATAATCGGATCATTAACAGTACCGGTCATGCTGATAAACACATTTACCCCACCTTCAGTATCCTCTTCGTAATTATCTTTTTGTTTATTTCCACCTAAAAATTTGCGGACCATCATATCGGCCAGACTGAGTTTAAACTGGTAATCAATTACATCATCAAAAGTATGTTTACCACTGATATACATATCGAGTGCTGAGGATTGAATTTGCATTACCGGTAAAGTTATTACACGGTCTTTAATTTCAATTTTATTTTCGAGAGTAGAAAATTTAATATGACGCAATTCACTTATTTTCACGAAACCGGACAATGATTCCAATGGTTTGTAATCAATTAATTCTCCGTTTTCAATTTTCATATCACAAAGGGTATAAATGGATTGTTCATCCAGCACAAAATTTTTATCCCAGCGAATATTCATTTCGTATAAATTAGCTGTAATGCGACCTTTAATATTTTTAGATGTTAAGGTGCTCTGATCAAAATTTTCAAACTGATCAAACATTTGTGCCACATCAATATTTTCGAGCACACCGCTGGTTTGCATAATGATATCTCCCGCAGGCAATTCGCGGAAGGTAACATCGATATTAAATTTGCCACTCATGGCATTTCCCTGTAAATCGTTTACCACAATAAAGCCCGGTGTTAATTTAATGGCAGCGGTGATATTATTAAAAGTTACTTTATCATAATTAAATACACCACAACTTAAATTTAAAACACCACTGAAATTATACGAAGAAGAAGCTTCAGTATTCGTAACAGCAACATCACTTTTAGCCGGCGCTGCTTTGGCCGTGGTTTCCTCTGTATCGAAAATAGCAATGAGTGTATTCAAATCAATTTTATCGGAGCGGATATCACCGTTTATATTTAATGCCGGTTTGTATTCCGCAGGAAAAACATTTTCAATCCAGTTATTAATGGTAAGATCAACTTTTAAATCGGAGCCTGCAAAATCGATGTTTAATCCGTTCAAATTAACTTCATTATTAATAACAGTCGCCTTACCGGTTGGGATGGAAATTTTATTATCGTTCACCACAAAACTGACATCATTAAATGTGATGGTGCCTGTCGGTTTATTTGTATTGAGCTGACTAGAAAGCGTTTTGATGTTCCCTTTAATATTGATATCATTTAAACCAATTGTCCCTTCCACATCAGATGCATTGCTCATTGCCAGTGGAATAATAAGTGAAGCAGGAAAACTGCCATCTAACAACAAATCGATATTCGGATTACTGAAATTTTTATAATTTAATGATAAGGTTACCGGTAAATTATTTTGTTCTGCTTCAAAATTTAGTATCGAAATATAAGATGAAGCAGCATTGTGTTTTTCGCCGTTGGAATATTTTCCGCTGAACTGCATATTACTCAGTTTACCACCAAATTTTTCATGTTCAATACTCGCACCGTTTACATCAAATGTGATGGTAATTTGAGGTGTTTTGGTGGAAGTATAATTGCCTTTAATGGTGGAAGCGAAATCAATTTTCCCGCGACTTTTATATTTGCTCAGGTTATTGGCGATGGAGCCGGGTAACAATAACATAAGGCCTTCCATACTAATTTTATCGCCGTTGATGGCGAGGTCATAATAATCCTCATCCTTTAAATTAATATTGCCATCAATCAGAAAAGTATTTTTATCGATGGTAATTTTTCCGGCTTCAAAAGCATAATTATCATCCGGAACATTTACGTTGATGCCGGTATTAATATGCGCTTCTTTATTTACAAGGTAAGCCGTTCCGCCAATTTTTATCCGTTTCGATAAAACATTGCCATCCAGTTCCATGAGGTAATTATCTGAAGAAAAATTGCCGGTAAAACCGCAGTCGTGGATCAGCATTTCCACATTTTGCTGATATTTATAATCCAGATACTGAAAATCCACGTTTTCGCAATCCACCTGCTGCAGGTTAATCGAAAAATCGGTTGCACTTTCACCGGTGCTGTCCTTCCAGAATTTATAGTTGATATTCCCTTTTTTGTCGGTAATGAGCTTACAGAACCCATTTTTCACCTTAATATGTTCGATATCGTAATTTCCCTTAAAAATGTCCCAAACGTTAAAAACCAGGCTAATTTCCTCTGCTTCGAGGAAATTCTTCTTGGACGCAGTAAAACTTTCACGGATACCCACGTTATTAAACACCACAGTGGCATCAGGAAAGTTTTTGAGCAGTCTCAGGTGTATATCGTCTTCGCTGAGGGTCACCTCCGTAGCGAGGCTCTTATTGAGTTCCTTTATAAAAAGGCCTTTAATCTGGTCCTCAAACAAAATCGGCACCAGCACAGCAGCCAGCAGCACCACCCCCACAGTAATGCCCAGCGAGATGAGACTCACGCGCAGTATTTTCCGCCATTTCGGCTTTGGTTGGGGGTTTTGGATGCTTTGGTTCTCTTCCACGTTCAAAGTTACAACTCAATGTAAACGTATCTTATTAAAAAAATATATAATTTCTGTGGACAAAATTTGCAAATTGGACACAGCGTTTTATCTTTGCACTCTCGTTTTTGGGAGCATAGCTCAGTTGGTTCAGAGCATCTGCCTTACAAGCAGAGGGTCCTTGGTTCGAATCCAAGTGTTCCCACTAGTTACACAAGGGTTTCAGCGATTTTAAAGCTGGAACCCTTTTTTTATTTGCAAACAATTTGCAAACATTTCGGCTAATCAGCTTGATGCGATAAGCCGTTTCTTATTGTGATATCAATAGTCTTTAAAAACCTAAAACGTGAAAATGTTGTGTTGATTATCAATTACTTATAATAAATTTGGTTTATTAAAGTAAGTTCGTAAATTCGTAAATAAATCAAACCGGACAACATGAAAAAATATTTTCTGCACAATGGAAAAGAACAGGAGGGCCCTTTTTCCCTAGAAGATTTAAAACAAAAAGGCGTCACCTACAAGACTATGGTGTGGTTTGACGGAATCCAAGCGTGGACCGAAGCTCAGTACATTCCCGAACTAAAAGAATTTGCGTCAAGCAGTCCGCCACCATTCACTAAATTAAATCCACTTAAAGAGACAATTGACAAAACAAAGAATGTTCTTAATAGGGACATAGTAAATGAAATTGAAAGTAAAATTCCCGACAAAAGCGGAAAAAAACTTTTCAAATGGGCTGTAATTATACTTGCTGTAATCGGAATAATTGTCATTGGTTCATATGTTATCAAACAGACACCTCTTGCAAGCAATAATGGAAGCCGATCAGCACTTGACTCCTTAGTTGTAATTAATCCGACAGGCTCGGCATATTTTAGCGGCCGTGACAACAAATGGTTACTTAAGGTTAGGGGTGAAGTGTTTAATAAATCTACTACTTGCACATACAAAGACTTTATTATTGAAATAGTTTTTATCGGAGACAAATACTCTTCTTGAAACTATGAATTATACAATTTTCACATCAGTCAAACCGCTTGACAAAGACTATATTTACACGGCATTAAAGGGTGATGCGCGGCAGGTAGTTCAATTCTAAAATGGAAATTAATCGGTGCGACACAGGTGCCTATTATATCAGGACAAAAATAACCTTGCGCTAATGCGGTTTGACAAAAGTAGCGATTCACTGCTCCGGAGACACATTTGTGGTTAATCAAAGTTTGGTTTTACGCATCAACATTTGTGGTTAGAATCGCCACCTGCCCCGAGCAGCAAACCGATATCAGATATTTTGAGAACGCTCCGAACGAACAGTATCGCAATAAATAAAACTTTAACAAAAGAATATGAAAACAGAAAACTTATCATATCGCCCGAGCAGTATGCACGTTGCATCATTGGTCGATTTATATGAAAACGGACGATTAGATTTAAACCCAGACTTTCAAAGGAATTCAGTCTGGACAACAAATGACAGAAAGAAACTTGTAGAAAGCGTTTTGCGAGGTTATCCATTACCCGCAATATTTTTATACAGGTGGGAAGAAAACGGCAAACCTGTTTATTCAGTAATTGACGGCAAACAAAGGATAGAATCAATTTTCAAGTTTATAGGTGTCATACGTGGTGATAGATTTGCCGTTAAAGGTGAATTTAGTTTAGATTCAAAAGAAGGGGATGAAATAGAAGAATTAAAAACAGTAATTGATTGGAATTATTTAAAGAAAATAGAAAAGCAATCAATAATTAATTCTTATGAACTTTACACAATTGAGGTTGATGGGGATATTTCACAAATAATTGACCTATTCGTAAGAATTAATTCTACAGGTAAGTCATTAACATCTGCTGAGAAAAGACACGCAAGAAATTGGAATAATCCATTTTTAGGAACAGCTACTAAAATTGCATTAAAATATGAATCGTATTTTAAAGAATACGGAATATTTAGCATTGGGCAAATTTCAAGAATGAAAGATATTGAATTAATATGTGAAATAATGCTCTCAATACATAATGAGGATTTAATTAATAGAAAAATTGCTTTAGATAAAATTATGAGTAAAGGGTTGACAAACTCTGCAATATTAAAACTAAAAGGAAAAACAGAACAAACATTAAATCTTATAAAAAAGATGTTTCCCGAAATTTATAAAACAAGATTCATTAAATTATCTGACTTTTATGTTCTTGCCTTTTTAATTTCACAATATCAATCTGAAGGTTTAGTTTTGGGGGATAAAAAAAGAAACCAACTTGCATGGGATATGCTTGTTGAATTTGACACTGGTGTTATTAGGGTTCGCGACAAGCAAAAGAAAGTTGAGGGGACAAACGAATCTGATACAATTTATAGAGATTATCATTTAACTGTTTCAAAGAGTACTGATGAAATTTCGCAAAGAAGAAAACGAAAACAAATCCTAGATGGTGTTTTAAGAACAATTTTTGATAAAAAAGATTCCAAACGACTATTTAGTTCTGAACAAAGACGTTTGATATGGAACACAACAGAAGAAAGAAAGTGTAAAGAGTGTCGTGAACCTTTGACTTGGACTGACTTTACGATAGACCATATTAAGCCTCATAGTAAAGGCGGGAAAACAGAGATTGAAAATGCCAGTATTATGTGCAGAAAATGTAATTCTTCAAAAGGAAATAGAAGATGAAAATTTTAACATCCCACGCGGATAAAAAAATATCCAGTGACATAAGAATTATAAGATAAGTTTATTTTAATAATAAATTCGTATGAATATTTTAGCTTATATAATCGGGATACCAATAATAGCATTTACTTGCTTTATGTGCGGATGGTTTATTTTTAATACATTTGATGACATATCTGGTGGTAGACTTGAGGTTAGTGTTGATGACCCTAAATGGTTATCAATTTTAATCAAATTTATTTTAACTCCAATTCTATTTGTAGGTCTTGGATTTGGACTTTTTTATTTACTATACTTAATTGGTGGTTACAGGCTAATTGAACGTTTATTTCTAAATTAATTATAATACAAATTGGAGGGCTTGCTTTTTAACTTTAAATTAGTTTTAACTAACATTGATCTCAAATAATTGTCCATACCTATCTAAGCAAATAATAGTAGATTATTCGAAAGAATCTGGGCCACTGCATTTATTTTTCCGCACAGTCATCCCACTCAAAATATTTATTCGTTCTATCTTCAATTTCAGTATCCAATCTTTATATTTATATTTAGGCCACAGTAACCAAGAAGGAGCAACAAAAATAATTAAATTAAAACCATTCAACCAATGAGTAAAATTTATTTAGGTAAAATCAGTAAAACATATGCCAAACAGTTTGAAGAAAACTTTTATGCAGGTGGTAAGGAAAGCAGTTCATGGTATGGCGGTGTAAAAGCTGGCGACTATGTTTTTCCAATATACAATACATCAGTTTCAAAATTGTGGAGAGTGAAAGAATTTTCAAATACTCCCAACGCAATCAACTCAGAAGGTTCAGTAAGGTTTGAAGTAGTCAAAGAATATAAAGAACCTGTTTCAATTGCTTCGACTTTTGCAAGATATAAACATTTTGAATTGGACTTGAATATCCTAAACAAACTTTCAAAATCAACTGCAAAGGAAAAAATTGGTTTCTATGAAATCACTTGCAGCAAAAATTGTCCGAGTGCAGACCAAATTGATTTCAATGATTTGAGAAGCATCTACATTGCTCTTGAGAATCCTTATCAATCAATATCCTACAAAGAAGGCGACATAAGAATTTTAATTGATAGCAAAGAGAGTTTGAAAATAAAAGATATACAGATTTACGAAGTAAGCAAATGGAAAACTTATGATTTGCTTCTGAAACTTTATGAGCAAAAAAACAAGCCCGACCAGAGATACTCATTGAAAGAGTTACTTGACTTTGCAGTAACAGACCAGGCAATTAAAAAAGAAAAGTTTCTCAATGCAGCAATTGATGAAATAGGTAAGAATGGTTTCTTCACTCTTACGAGCCCTATTGGTTTATACGATAACCTTTTGGTAGGTAGGAAAAGAACAGCATCAGGAAAGAAGGGAGAAGATGAATCAGAAGATGAAATACTGATTGAAGATGAAGCTGAACTTACTAAAGAAGAATTTGACGAATACAAAGAGTTTGTTGATTTACTAAAGTTCTCACCAAACTTGATTCTTTACGGTCCACAGGAACAGGCAAAACTTATTCTGCACAAAAAATAATTGAGGCCTTTGAATTTGACCGCACCGAAGATGTAAAAGCATTCAAACAAATTCAAAGCGAAGGCAGAATAAATTTTGTCACTTTTCACCAATCATTTTCTTATGAAGAATTTGTTGAAGGGTTAAGACCAGTTGCGACAGAATCGCAGGATGAAAAGCAAAATGAAGAAGGTGAAAATTTGAAATACAAAGTTCAACCTGGCATCTTGCTCAACATTGCGAACAACGCTGCAAGAAGTCAGATAACAACAGACCTCACAAAGAATGAATTTGAAAGGTAAAGGACACAAGCAGAATTTGGAAAATATCATTGGGAAAGAGGAAAAGAAGATTGGGTTTATGAATCCTGTATCGAAGACAAATCAATTGCAATTGGTTGGTTCGATAGTCAGGATATTAGTAAATGGGATTACGATAAAATCTACAAAGAACTTGCAGCAGATAAAAAACCAGATGAACCGAAACCAATCAACAACGCAAACAGCATCAACAACTTTGTGAATGAAGCACAGGAAGGTGATTTGGTTTTAGTGTTTGAAAGCAAAACTTCTATTCGTGCAATCGGAATGATTGATGAGTACTATGAATGGAGAAAAGAATTAGTTGGAAAATATGCACACAGAAGAAAAGTAGAATGGTTGCAGGTTTTCGCGAAACCCATTGACATCAGAAAATACAATGCGGGAAAAAATTTAAGTCAGGTTACAATGTATGAGTTGAGCAGCATTAAATTTCTTGACATCAAAGAATTACTTGAAACCGATAAACCTGAGCTGACGAAGGAACAAAAACATGCAGTGCCTTACTTCTTAATCATTGATGAAATAAACAGAGGGAATATTTCAAAAATCTTTGGTGAACTTATTACACTGGTAGAGAAAGACAAGAGAGATAAAATCAAAGTCAGATTGCCTTACTCGCAAAAAGAATTTTCGCTTCCCTCAAATCTTTACATCATCGGCACAATGAATACAGCCGATAGAAGCATTGCCATACTCGACACAGCTTTACGCAGAAGATTTGTGTTCAAAGAAATTGAACCCAATGCAGACATCATCAAAATTGAAAATCAGTTTGCAGATCCAGATTTGGACTTGGCAGTTTTATTTGAAAAGTTGAATGCAAAAATTGCTGAAAAAGTAGACAGAGACCACCGCCTCGGTCATTCCTATTTCCTGAATGTATTCCGCATTTCGGACTTCAAAATAATTTGGTATTACCAAATTATTCCTCTGCTAATGGAATACTTCTACAACGCTGCAGAAAGTATTTCCAGCATTATTACTGATGCTTTCATTGACAAGAAAACATCGCAGGTGAAAATGATAGAATCAGAGGCAGATTTCAAACAGGCATTGCTTAACATCAGGTAAGAAACAGTTTTGAATAGCGAAGTCATAACCATATTTGAAGATTATCCGAATCAGTTACCTGATTACGAAAAGCATTTGCAAAACCTGTATGTGCTTCGTGACATCATTGGCAAAAAAGATTTTTTCACTGCAATCAGATGGCACTTTACAGGTCATGCATTATGTAGGTTTTTTTCAGAGAGGAAATACAAGAGTTCAGATACTTCCAAAGATTTATGCAAAGACAGATTTAGCAAGCCATTCAGAAACAGAAATAAAATCCTCATTGGATTTTATTTATCGCCTGCTTTATTGGAGTGGCTTTCTTAATCACAAAACGCTTTCTCCTCAATTACAGAGCTCAACAGAAACAGACTTGCTTGAAATTTTCATTAGTATTTTCATCAATGAGTTTGATGATTTATTTCGGAGAAAGATTTTTCGCACATACGAACAGCAGGAAGAAAATCAGCAATTTATAAAAGGCAAAATTCTTTTTCAGAAACCATCAGAAGAAATCCAATTCTCAAACACCTTCACTTCGTTCGGTTTGATGAATATACAATCAACAACCCACTGAATCAGATTTTCAAATCGTTGATTCTGCAACTGCTCAGTAAAACGAAGGGGAGTGAAAATAAAAAGAAATTGGTAACAGGGCTTACTTACTTGCAGGATGTTGATTTAATAAACCTTAATCCAATTGTTTTTCAGAAAATAAAGTTTGGCCGTCTCAATACAGAATTTGAACCGCTTTTCAATTTGGCAAAACTTTTCTTTCACAACTTTCAGCCAGGGCTGAGTGAGGGCAAAGAGAAAACTTTCAGTTTTCTCGTGCCCATTCACTTGTTGTTTGAAAATTTTGTTGCCAAAATTTTTCAAACCTTTTCTGATGTTGCACTGAAGTTCAACTATCACAAACCGCAACTCCCTTTGGCATTGCATAAAGGCAAAGAAGTGTTTTGGCTTGAACCGGATTTCACCATCACATGCGGTGATGATGTAATCACAATACTTGATACCAAATACAAATATCCTTTTGACAAGGAAGGAAATGTTTCAATCAATACAGATGATTTATACCAGCTCTCTACTTATGCCTTGCGCTGTAATTGCAAAACCCTTTTTCTCATCTACCCGAAATTCTTAGGCAGTAACAATGAGAAAAATCTTTTAGATGAATACCAAATACAATCTGCCTTTGGCAGAATTACACTATGTATAATGCAGATTGACATAATGGAAAATGATTTGGAAAAAATATCAACAACTTTGCGGGGTGAGGTTTACCCTTTGCTTATTCAAGAACCAAATGCCAACCCTGCCAGCTCTGCCACCTAAACTTCCAGCAAACACAGCAGTCTTGGCAGGAATGGTTTATGGTACTCTCCGAGCCTACCCTTTTCAAGTAAACCTTTTTTGCAAAACTTCAGGACATATTACCTAACCGGTCTGTCCGATCGGCCAATGGATTCGCACCTTAGTTTGGTTGCTTTTAAGGAAAACTGGCCTTCCGTTAGCACTCTAAATAGATTTAGCTTCGCAGGTTCTAATTAAATAGATTGTTTTGGCTGGTTACTATACACCGTTTTGGTATTGCTTTCAGAATCATCATATTCATAATAAATTTCTTGCGCAAGATTTTGATGCAAATTACAGATTGCTTCAAATAGAACAATTGATTGTTCAGAGTTTATGTGATATTGTTTTGTTAGATCTGTTTTACACTAAAATTGTTGTTGAAAATATTATTTTACTTTACTATGAACTTTAAAATTCAAGCTTAGGTAATATTTATTATTGTGATTGCTAAACTATATATTAAAATACCCTCTGTCTTTAAGATTTTTTAAAAGATTTAAAAGCTTCATTAACTGATTCATATCTTCTTCTAATAACCCTTGTGGGTCAAAATGCATTGTTTTATTTCTAATCGCTCTACAAGTATTCATCAAGCCACAGAAATATTTTTTGTCAAATTGTAAATTTAATTTATTCCAGTTCTCTTCATTTTCAAATAGACGTTGGTATTCTCCAAAACTTAAGTCATTTACTGTATTGATTTCCCTTTTATTATCATTTGATACTGCTATTGCTTTTAAAGTAGAAATGGATAACTTGCCAAGTATATCCCTCAAATAAGATTCTATTTCACCAATTATTAAAAATGGTTTGGTTTGCGATAAAAACAAAGAACTTAAGTCAGCTGCTGTTACAATTCCAATTATCTCCTTCGCATTATTTTCTACCAATACAAAGTCATTTCTAATTATTTCTGGAACCGCGGTAAATAATGGAGTTGTTTCCTTAAATACGACCGAAGGAGCAAAGGCCAAATCCTTTACCTTTGAATTTCCATTCATCAAACTAAATTTTTGCCCAAGTGATTTCCAACTTATCACACCAACTAACCCTCTTGTTTGGTGGGTTAATACCGGAAGTTGAGAGTAGTCGTAGCTAATCAGTTTGGTTATTGCTTCCTGTATTGGCATATCTGGATGGATCGAAATCAGTTCGTTGCCTTCTGGAATTAAGTGAGATAGGTAATAAGATGGATCATTAAATAATCGAACTTCTGTGAACTCAAAGTCATCCATATTAAAATCCATATCAAAATCAGATTCGAACTTTGGCATATTTATTTTTTATTTTTTGATCTAAATCCAAGAATACCCATTTGTTCAATATAATTTGAAACAGTTAATATTGTATCAAGACTAATATTTGGTAACGGCTGATTCTTTTTAATATAGTTGGCTAAGTAGCTATCGGAAGAAGTTTCTAAACCCATCCTATTGCAAACGAGATAGGCAATAGATTCAGCCTCGATTTCAATCACATCGTGTTCCAATCCAAGTCGTTGAGCCCACCAACTATTCGATAATGTACCTAAATGCCCGGAATATATGTGGCCGAGTTCATGTACAAGAGTAGAATATTTATCATTCAATTGATATGAAGAATTAATGGCTACCAAAAAATTATCAATTTTTCGCGTAGTTGCATATCCTGCATTTGCTTTATGCATTAGGTCTTCTTTATATATTATATCTTCCTTACTTGCGTTTTTTATTGTCCTTAACAGCACGGTTTCATTTAATACTCCCTTGGTCAAAAATGGATTTTTAAATATTCTGGAATTTCATCACCTTCCGTGTCGGTTATGTCGTAAACAAATTCGACCGGACCAAACGGCATAAGTATTAAGAGCGGACGTGCATTTTTCTTTATTGTCCTGCGGTATTTCTTCCATTTTTCTGCAGATAATACTATTTCCACGCCACTATTTTGCATATGTATGAGAAAGGCATTGAATGGCGCAAGTGATGGGAATTTATTTATAAACTTTAATAGAGTTATGTAATTGCATTTTCCTATACTCTGAACTTAGAGCAAATAATTCATCAAGAGCCTTTATTTTTTTTCCTCATTCATTCTTTGGATATTCTATCTAAGATTATTTTACCTATCATTGAATTGTTATTTTATCGAGTTTACTACACTTATCAATATCTCAATTGATTCTTTCAGCTCATTACTGCTAAAAGTTTCTGCTTGCATTGCTTTGTTTTCTGGATGATGAATTTTATTTCTTATAAAAACAGGTAATGTTGTATTTATCGGTTGCTTTGGAACTCCTCCATTTTCACGAATCCATTGCCTGTCTTTTGGTATATTAAATTTTTGCTCAAGAAAATCGTCAATTTCCTTCTCTCTAAAAAGATGTGACTTCTCTTGGACGAAACCATAAAGTTCATCATGAAATTCTATCGTCATATAGTTGTAAGCAAAGTAATTTATTTCTCCCCAAGATGGACTCCAAGGAAATAAACCATTGCCCAAAGAAAGTTCATCAACAAAAATTTTATCGGTCTTATCTTCTTTTCTTGTTACAAAAGTTTTTACTCCATCTCTGCCAACACAATTTTTAAAAAAGATAGGTGAGTGAGTTGTTACAAAAATTTGATGTCCGTCTTTGCCTGATGAAATTTTCCATAAGTATTCCGCTAACTGTTCCTGTAATTTGGGATGCAAATGCAATTCAGGTTCATCAATAAGAATTTGTAATTTTTCTTTGGACATTGAAGCAAGCGTTTCAAGAAATAGGAGAGAAATAATCATTTCAATTCCTGAACCTAAATATTTAAGAGGAAGGTCAAGAATGTCTTTTGATGCTGAAAGAAAAGCAGATTCATATGGAGCAATTGAATCAATGATTGATAGCTTTGTTTCTTTAAGTTTAAATTCTGCTGTTCGTTTATAGAACTCTTTGAACACTTCGTATTTTTCAAATTCAATCTTGCTTGCAATTTCATCAGTCAATTCTGAAATTTTTGCAAACACTTCGGGGGCTTTTCCTGTCTCCTCGGTTTCCTTCCGAACACTTCTGGAGAAACGCCAATTCAAGTCGTCAATAATTGTTGAGAACGAAGTATTGTAACCCTTTGTAGTTTGTCGGTCTCGCTCTTTATTGAACAAAAAAACTTCTTGGCAATTCATCTGTGTTGAGTTGCGTTAATCCCAAAACTCGTTCTGTGAATGTCAAGTCCTTATTATTCTTCCTTTTAATTGCCCAACCTTTTTCTCCCTTGCAAAGTCAGGTAAAACAATGTGATTTAAAGTAACCAAATCTGAAAATATTTTTCCTGCAGCTTTTCTGTCTCGCTTCTTTGCTTCAAGTAAAATTTTGTTGCAAGTAATTTCTTGCTCATTAAAAAAGTAGTCAGGAATTTTTGCTTTAATACTTTCTGTTAATTCAATTTCAATAATAATGTGCTCATCATTTCCATTTGGAAAATCGGTGTGTTTGATTCTACCAGGTAAAAAGTTTGGAGAAATGAATAATGAATTGCATCTAAGGTTGATGTTTTGAAGTGCCATTATCGCCAATTAAAATATTGAACTTGTCAACTGAAAGATTTTTTATTTCCTCAATGCCTCTGAAATTTTTTATTGATATAGATTTAATCATTGCAAATATTTTTTACTTCACTTTTGCCTGCACTTTAATCAGCAACGGGAAAAGAAAATTATATAGTTATTTATTATTTCATCACCAGCCTTGCGGCTATGTAATTTATCAAATCAGTTTCATTCTTTTGTTTTTCAAAATGTTATTTATAGAAATGTCATTAATTTTTTCATAAGTAGAAAACCTGAAAACCGGCTTGTTAATTAGCATACCATAAACATCTTTCAGCAAATCATAAAATGCCCGTTGTTTCCATCGAGCAGGACCGTTACCTGAGAAATCCCGTTCGGGGGAAGATTTGCCAAATTGTTTTTCGCTTTTGGGAGTTGTCCAGAAATTCCCAATTTTCCCTCCTTTAGTTCCAAAAAAATCACAATATTTATTATAATCAATTACATGAAAATATTCGTAATTGTTGTAAACCGAAGATTGCAACGTTGTCTTTCTATACCTATTAAAATGGTTTTCCTCGTCCAATTCAACAAAAAAATTTTCTCCTATCATATCAAAGTCACCAAAGTGTATAGGATACTCCTCCAATATCCCCCCCAAAGAGTGATATACATTTTTCATTTCTTGATGAAATTGACTTTGCGAAAAAATTCCCCTATCAATTATTATAGGATAATAAAGATTAATGCCATTGTTATTCAACAGCGACGCTAATATGTTTTGTCTCTTTCCCATTATTTATTTTTTACTTCAGCTTCACTTGCCCGTTCATCAGCAACGGTAAAAGGAAATCACGTAGAGTTATGAGTTCTTGGGTTTCTCTATACACATTGAATCTGATTATAAAACCGCAATAGATTACATCACCAATGTCTTTGTGAATTAATCTTGTTGCTCCTGGTGTTCCACTTCTTGCAATTAGAATATCATTTTCATGAACCAAATATCTTGATGAATCTTTTTCAGGTAAAGAGATTTCATCCAATTCACCTTTGAGAATAAAATATGTTGTGTTTGAAATGTCACGAACATTTACAATTCTCACAACCTTATCCCCGACAACATTACCTTCATAGTTGATTCCGTTTTTGAACTCACCGAACTTGTCAAAGATTTTCACACCCCAACCAAGAGGAATTTCTTTTTTTAATTCTTCATTGAATTCCAATTCTCCTCCGCTTTCTTTGTAGGGCTTACCTTCTTCGTTTGGAAAATCAAATTGAGTAAACCAATAGTTGTAAATGGCTTTTGCCATTGTTTCCAATTCAGTGTTGATGCTGTTGTTGAGAGAAATTTTTAAATCAAGTGTGGAAAGAATTTCTGAAATAGATGCTTGCTCATTTGGCTTTCTGCAATTGAAAGGGAAAGATTTTATTTCGTCAGCACTTAAATTTTTTCTAACTCCTGATGATAAATTTCTTAGTTGATGATAATTATTCTTCAACCAATAATACACATATCTGTAATCGGCAACTTCATCATTAACTACAATGTTGCAGCAAGCTTGATTGGTAGTCATTGGAGTTTTTAAGATGGAAACATTTCCTCTTGTTCTTCCTTCACCATATAAAGCAATTGAAATTGTATTTGCAGGATTGATTTTAATTCCAGTTTCTTCAAGTGCCTTCTTTGAAATCTTTTCGTTTGTTTCTTTAATTTGAAATTCTCCTAACTGCTCCGTTTTAAGCCAAGGAATTACACCATCTGTCCAATAATCAGAATTGCTTCTCAATGGAGTTATTCCACTGTTAATTGACTTTGAAATGCTTTCTATTGTGTCGTATGTTTTACTCATAACTGATTTGAAGAAAGTTTTTCAAGATTTGTTTTTCCAAATCTTTTCCATCATTAAAATATTTTGCCAAATTATTTTTATGCTCTTGCATCTTCTCATTAAATTCGTCAGAAGTCAATTCGCTGTATTCAATTCGAGTGTCAAAATATTGTCCTGCACCGAATGAATATTTCTTTCCTTTTATTTTTCTGTATCAACCAAAATGGAAAAATCTTCAATCACATCTTTGTTGTTTATCGTTTCAATGATTTGTTTTCATCATTAGCACTCAGCAAAGTTTTTTGATTCTTACCGTCTTTCACTTTTGTACCCAACTTACTTGCATCAACTAAAATTACTTTGTCAGTGATTTTGCCTTTGTCAATAAACAAAACAGAAACATTTGTTCCTGTGGTTGCAAAAATGTTTGTAGGCATTTGCACAACTGCATGTAACCAATTATTATCAATCAATTTTTTCTGATGCCTAAACCTATTGCTGCTTTCTCGCTGCAAAATCCTGTTGGCACTACAACTGCGGCTTTGCCTTTTGTGTCTAACGAATAAATGATGTGTTGAAGAAACAACTGGAAAATTGCCATTGATTCTTTCTTCTTATTCGGCACATTTGGTACACCTGCAAAAAATCTTTTCTTGTGTATGTCGCTTGCAAGCGTTTCTCTATCATCACTGAAATCAGTTTTGAAAGGTGGATTGCTAACAATGTAATCAAACTTTTTTAAATCATCTTTTGCATCGTTTAAATGAAAAGGAATTGTCAAAGTGTTTCCTTTTATCACATTGTGAAGTGAATGCACAAGATTGTTCAGGATTAAATTCAACCGTAAAAACTCTGACGACTTTTGAGAAATGTCTTGCGAATAGATTGTGCATTTATCCTCTCCAATTTGGTGAGCCAAACTTAACAACAAACTTCCTGAACCTGCTGCAGGGTCGTAAAGCAAAACATTCTTTGTTTCCTTTGGAACTAGAATCCTTGCCATAATTTTTGCAACAGCTGGAGGTGTATAATACTCAGCATATTGTCCGCTGTCTTTGTTGTAATCCTTAATCAGGAATTCAAAAATCGTAGAGAAGAAATCATATTTTTCTTCAAAAACGGGTTCGAAACTGAACGCAACTAATTTGTTAATGATGGCTTTACAGAAAGGACTTCTTTCGTTTTTTTCTCTGATGTTTTCTGATAGTTCCTCAAATAACGGAATCTTTTCTCCGCCAATGGTAGAAACAGAAAATATTTTGATGTTAGTTGCTGCAATTTCTGTAAGCGTAGCATCAAAGGTGATGGAAAAATCTTTTTCGTTCTGCTTGTTGAACAGGTAACTGATGAAATGTGTTTTTTTCAACTTCGCACTTCGTTCACCAATTTTTTCAATCATGTATTCGTAATCATTGTCCGTCATGTTTTGAATGTCGGCTTCAATGTTCTTGCTGTCTTTTAATTTCTTGTTGGCGTTTCGTGCTTCATGCAAAAATTTATCGTTCAAAAATTTGTAGAGAAAAACTTCCGTAATGATTTTGTATTCCCGTGTGTTTGCTAAACCGTAATTGCTGCAAACGGTTTTCAATCCGTCAATCAGTTCTTTTGTTTTCTGTGTATGTTCTTGGTGAGTTGTCATTTATATGGCTCTTTGATAAAAGTATTCGTTCACTAATGTTGTATTGATAAAGCGAACCACATTCAAATCCTGAATTCCTTTTTCTTCAAGGGTTTCAATAATTGTTCGCTTGGTTGCTTCCGAAAAATAATCTTCATTGTTAAGCAATGCTTGATTATTCAGCACTGTAATATCTGTTTTGTGTTTAATGTTGAGCAATACGGCTTGCAAAGCGAATTCGCTTTGCAGCACATTCAAATTATTTTCTTTGATTCGTTTGTGAATCTTGGCAAACTTGGTATCGTTCTCATACTTGGCTGCAAGCTGCGCATCTTTATTGTTCAAGGCGTTTGCCTGTTCGTAAATGTTTTTTAAATCTTTTATTGCTGCATCCATTTCAGCCGAATCTAATTCCTCAATGTTTTTCTTTTTGAATAATCGTTTCAGTTCTTCAAACAGAGAAATAAATTTCGGGTCTTTCTTATCAAAGTTTCCTTCCAATTCTTTTCTTGCTCTTTCTAATTCGCTTCTGAATTTGTCTGCAATTTGCAATTCATGCGTTGCAATTTTGCGAAAGGTGAATTGCATTTTCTCCAATGCAATGGTTAACAAGTTTGTGTTGTCGTTGGCATTCTCTAAACTTGCTTTCAGGTTTATGATGTCAATACGATTTGCAACTTCGTTATACAACTTGTTCACTTTGTCAAAAGAAAATTTCTCTAAGAGTTCGGTGTAGCCCATCACCTTTATTATGTTGTATAAACTCTTTAGATTCTCCAAACATTTTTTAAGCTCGGTAATTTCTTTCTTGTCGGTAATCTTACTTATGACTTTCTGAAACTCTTCTAAGTTTGAAAAGTCGTAAAGAAATAATCTCTCTTTTATTTCTGCAATCTCTTTGTCAATTTCCTCTGACGATTTGAAGAGGTTGGAATACTCTTTAGATTCATCGCCTAACTCTGCTTGAAGTTCTTTGAAATATTCTTTGTTTGTTTTGTCAAACTCTTTTCTGATGTCGGCAAAGTCAACTATATAGCCATACTTGAAAGTTTTATACGGTCGATTTACTCTTGTTAATGTTTGTAAAAGATTGTGATCTTTTACAAGTCTTGTCAGATACATTTTTTTTAGCCGCTTTGCATCAAAACCCGTCAATAGCATATTATAAACAATCAACAAATCAATTTTGCCTTGTTTGAAATCTGATTGATTGTCTTTGCGAATTTGCTTTGTGTCCACATCATGCAGAATCAAAGCGGCTGTTATTGGTGCATCTTCTGTGTTCAAATATACTTCGTTTGGTTCAGCTGCAATTGCATATTCTGCTTTAGGTTCAGTCAGTTTCCGAATGATGGTTTGCTTCTCATTGTATTTCTGCACAAATTCCAAAATCATTTTGGCTTGGGGGGCAGAATCGCAAACAATCATTCCCCCAATTGAATCATCATTGTGAATCACTCTGCTTTTTTTGAAGTCGGCAATTATATAATCAACCAACGGTTCTACAAATTTCTTGTGTGCAAAAATTTGGCTTTTTGTAAACTCACCTTGCTTCACAATTTCATCATATACTTTGTTGATGTCGGTTCTGAATTTTGTTTCAATCGCTTCACGAATCAATTTCAAAGTGTAACCGTCTGCAATGGATTTGTTGTAATAGTATTTGTGAAAGTAGTCGCCAAAAATTTCTTTGCTTTTGAAATCACCAGTGATTAAAGGTGTTCCCGAAAGTCCGATGTGAATTGCATCTCTATCAGAGTTCACCAATTTCGCATAGAAAGTTCCTTCGGGATTGTAACCGCGGTGAACTTCATCCAAAAAGTAAATCCGTTTTACATTGATGTTGTAATCGGAAATTTGAGCAATGGAATAATCTGAAAACTTTTGAATGTTGACTACCGTTATCGTTTGCTGTCCGTCATTCCCTGCTGTTGCGCCTGCGGTTGTGATGTTGTTTACAAAATCTTCTTTTGAACTTATCATTTCAACCTTTAATCCTCTTGCAACAAATTCGTCTTTGGCTTGCGTTGCCAAATCCAAACGGTCAACAATGAAATAGAATTTCGCAATGATGTTTTGCTTCTGATAATAATCTTTTAAATAGGAAACATTGTAAAACGCCAAAGCGGTTTTACCGCTTCCTTGTGTATGCCAAATGATCCCTTTTTTATTCCTGTATCTAATTTTTTCTCAATAGCCAAAGTCCAAATAATTGAGGGTAACGCATTATGTGTTTCTCAATTCGGTTTCCGATTTTATCGGAACTGTTCACATAAGCAAAACCATATTTTAAAATTGTTTTCAATCGTGGTTTGCTGAACAAAGAGGTCAACACGCGATTAGTAGGGGAGTTATTTTCTTTTGCTGTGTTGTATTCAGTTGTTCCAAGAATTGAAACAATGTTGTTGTTCAACAAAATTTGTTTTTCAATTTCTAAATCTTCTGACGGCAAATTGTGATTGATGGAATTATCTTCTTCTCGGAAGCAATTGAAGTTTACTTGTTCGGGGTCGGGTGTTGCGTAAAACGCACCTTGTATAGGTGTGATGCTTTCCTCGTCATACTCCTGATTGTTTGAGAACACAAGCAACTGCGTTATGTTCATGAACTTTTTGAACTTCGGATTTTTGAAACGAACATTTATTCTGTTTCGTTCCGCTAAAATTCCTTCTTTGTTGTTCGGCTTCTTCACTTCAATGAATGTCAACGGCATTCCGTTAATCAGCAAAATAATGTCAGGTCTGAATTCTTCTTCCTCGTTTTTTGTAAGTGAGTTCGGTTACAATATTAAAAATGTTGTTCTCTCAAAATTGTCAAGGTCAATCAACTTGCAAGGAAAATCCCCAGTTAAACTTTTATAAAATCTTTTCCCAAGGTCGTTATTGTCAAGTTGAATATTTAGTTCCGAAAGGAAGGAATCAATTTCGGTGTCGGTAAATTCTTTGTCGTTGATTCTAGAAAGTCCTGCCTTGAATTGGTCTTTGAAAATATTGGTGTCGGTGTGAAGATTCGTAATTGCTGACTTAGGCAAATAAGTAAAGCCCAACCGTGTCAGATGCACGATTGCAGGGATTTTTACTCTTGAATCTTCGTTAAAGGTCATTTGGGCAATATTTGGGATAATGGTCTGTAAAAATATGAATTTTGAATAGATTATAGCCAGAATTTGAGCAAAATATCTATATAATATCAGGTAAATCCTTCACAAAACTCCAAAAAGCATACCGAAAAACCTGAAGTTACTGCAAAAGATGAGTGCCCAACTTTTATTATAAGGCCTTTAAAATATTATCAACTATAAATTCCCCGTTTGGTCTTTTAGAAAACATCTTATTAATTAACACTTTGCCACTCTATAAAAGGAAACGGCGTTTACTCCCCATTTTTTCTAAAAGAAATGTTGCCACAAAATTCAAGGTTTTCGGGTTTTGCGAGTTTTGGCTAAAACCCTAAGAGCATAACGGAGATTCTAAATTGATGAAAAAGCTATAAATGCCCCAATTTCGTCTTTTAGAAAATACCTTTACTTTTTTAACATTTTTGCCACTTACAATTTATTTTCAGTTTCCAGATTAAATTTGCTGTTTTCCTCACTTTTCGTCTATAAGAAAATTTGCCTTAAAATTCGGTTATTTCGGTTTAACTTGTTTTTTAATAGCAAGTTTTAGTAATTAAAAGTTGAATATCAGTTCTTCCCAATTTATAAGCCCTATTTAAATCCTGACAGGCGCCGTTTAGATTATTAATTTTTGCCTTCTGTGGGGCTCTGTTAACTAAAGTAACTGGCAAGTCAAAATTTAAGCCACAAGCCTTATCGTAATATTTAATTGATTGTTCGTGACTTTTTAGTTCTCCAAAAGTATATCCTAAATTATAATAAGCTGTTCCATAATTAGGTTCTATGTTTATTGCCTTCTTAAATTCAAGTACTGCATCATTGAGTAGATTAAAGGATATCAGTATTGTTCCTTTTAAATTGTAATACTCCTCATCAGTGGTATTAATTTCTATAGCGCTATTTATTAAATTAAGTGCATCACTATTTCTATCTAAGTCACACAATAGCATAGAGTAATTATAAAGATTTAGATCATTAGACGGATTCAATTTGTATGCCTTTTCAAAAAATACTAATGCCTCTTGAAATTTTTCCGAATGATGTAGCATCACACCAAGATTCATATAGGTATCAATAATATTAGGGGATTGTGGGGCTATATCTAGTGATTTTTGAAATATATAATCGCAGAATCTGTATTATTCTATATAGTTAATCCTACTCAAGTCTTCGTGAGCTTTTTGGATGTTTTCTAGATTATAATAAAGATTGCCTCTGGCTCCAAATGCTATAGCACATTTATCGTCAATTAAAATAGCCTCATTCAATAATTTCAAAGACTCTTTAGGTGAGATTGCAAGATTAGCAAGGCCTACTAATGCCTCAGATTGGATTTTCTTATCTTTTTTAATATTTTCTTTTATAACTAATTGATACAGACTCCTAGATTCTTTAAGCTCATTTAAGTTATACAGAATAGATGCTTTATTCAAATAAGCTTCAATTAAACTGCCCACGGTGTCTCTATTCGCTATAAAATAATTAATATCAATTAAAGCCTCGTTATACAAACCTAATTGAAATTTAGCCAAGGCCCGTTCGTGATATGCATATATGGTGTTTCTATTACTTTCGTTATCGAGTTCAATGATTTTATTAAGGTCTAGAATAACTTCCTGATGGCGGCCTAATTGATTATAAATTACAAACCTGATTTGATAATAACTTAAACTATCCGGCTCCGCATCAATGGCCTTATTTATTTCCTCTAAAGCATTATCATATTTATTCTCTTTAAAATACCGCACAGCTTCCTTTTTGTGATCTTCAGGATTTTTGCATGAATATTGTAAAAGTAAAAAAAAGGATAATATAATAAATGATTTCATAATACGTAGTTGTTGTTTAATATTCAGTACAATTGAAAGCAAAAATTATGTCATTTTAATTACCCATGCCACCCAAAAGGGCAATTATTCCTCCAATAATTATATGGCCAATATAACTAAATATACTCCATATAATTAAAAATCCAATAGCACCTCCAAAACTCGTAGGTTCAATCCAATTCCAAGCTAATATGCCAGATCCAATTGAAATAAGCAGAGTTCCAATCCATAATAAACCGATTAAACATCCACCTTCATCAGAATTACTCATAATTTTTAAGTTTTATTGTTAAAATTAATAAATGCCTTAGATATAAACAATATGCCACAGATAATATCAATTGGTATCCATACATTTTTATCGTTTAGATAAATTGGAAACAATGGGTTAAACAATATCGCAATAATTCCAAAAATATAAACCCACAGGGTAATTCCATTTTTGTATTCATTAAAAATGACGAAACCGCAACATGTTGTTATTGAAATTCTCAAGAAAGTATAATAACCAATTGGCAGATTTGCAATTGCGATAAATAGGAGACATGCGCATAATATTAAAAAGCTTCTCATTGTGTCTGCTTGTAAAAGGGTTAATTAAAGCTGGGTTATACTTGAGATAAGCACCAATATTAAAATATTTATGCCATTTTTGCAAATGTATTCGATTTGTTTTTGTAAAATCCACTGTTTTGGGTTAATAACAGCAGATATCAGACCCTTTTGCAGTAAACCCATAGGATTTTGTCTCACCCTAATACAGGTTGTTACAGCTAAACCATTCAAGATGCCAACTTAATACAGAACCACAAAAAAGGTTTGGCTCTAAAAGGCGAAACCTATATTAACTTGTTATTATCTCAAAAATGAATACGATCAATTTCAATTGGGTTGAAAACACTTGCTTGTTTCCACCCATTTCGCCTAAAAGAAATAACCTTCCAAAGAGCAGCTGTTTTTTGGGCAACTAGGCGTGTTATAGCACTCAAATGCATTTTTTTTGGTTGGCATAGGTTAACCATTTACTTTTGCATATAGTAAACCACGCATATGAACCACTTAAGTAATTTATTCAAAAGTATTCCATCTTGGGTAAAAGGATATACAACATTGATTTTGATAGGGATTTTGATTGTCTCTTTTATTGCAAACCCATCTAACGATGATTTTTATCAATATGCTAAAGTAAAAGCATACTTGCCCACAATATATAGATAAATGTATGTATTCCAGCAGGACTAGCTACTTTTTAATATTCAGTAAGTTTGAATGTAAATACTATAATGTGGATGCGAAGATTACGAAAGCGCAAGGTATGTTGGGTGGATGTGGAATTATTTAAATTAAAATATTGGTGGGGCTAACATAATCCCTCTCGCATTTGATATATGGTCATTGCAGGTTAGCTGCGTTTCACTACCATCTCATCGTAAATTCCGCCCTGTTTATTTTTAAGTTTCTTTTTTATCTTTAGAATATTTTGAAAATACATGTTTTCATTTTCAATTTGGTTGAAAACACCCGTTTTCTGATGAAATTCTCCTAAAAGAAATTTCCTTCATAAATGA
>JADJJZ010000007.1 GCA_016706255.1 Bacteroidota bacterium
ATAGGCATTGGAAGTTATTTTAAATTCCAGTTAAATAAAGCAAATTAAGCACGAATTAAATTTTGAACAGGCGGAAGCCATAAGAATTAAGAATTGGATGTCGTAAACACAGCTCCCAAATATTACACATGAATTTCGAGCACCTCTCACCGTTGTTCTGGGTATGGCAGAACCAGGTTAAAATAGATCGTCTTAAATTTTTAGATAGGAAGATATGGACGTGATTCTTCAAGAAATGGAAAATTTAGTGAAGTTAGTAAGATGAAACTCTGGATCTTTCGAAATTGGAAAGCGAGAAAATGATTTTAAACTTGCGAGATGGCGATTTTGTGCTTATTTAAGATATATCGTAGAGTCTTTTCAATCCTGGCATCGCTCATAAAAACAATTTTCATTTTTCCCAGCAGTGCAGATGAGCTGCGGGTAGTTTTGATGCAGAAAAAAACAAGACAATAATTACAAATTTGTTTTCAAATGCATTGAAATTTACACCCGAATATGGCAATATTTATGAGTGTTTCTTATGAACCAATTAGCAGCAGTAATATGGTTGAAGTGGAAATAAAGTTAAAGACACGGGCATCGGTATTCCTGAAAATCTAATTCCACATATTTTCGACCGCTTTACACAATTAGATAACAGTCACACACGAAAAGCAGAAGGTGACGGGCATCGGACTTGCTCTTACGAAGAATTAATAAAATTAATGAATGCCCATTGGTGTAAAAGCCCACCCGGTTGGTGCAAGTAAGGACAGGAATTTATTATCCAGATCCCTATGACTAAATCCAGATTTAATTGATGCGTCAATTAATTTAATACCTGAACACATTGAAAAAAATGTAAAGGTTAATATTGAGGAAAGAATTAAAAATAAATTATGTAAATGAAACCATAAGCCACAGCACTATCCCTTGTAATTTTGCTAGTGGAAGATAATGAGGATGTGGTGGGCTATACTGCGGGATGTTTGACCGATTACAGTTGTTGGTTGGAAGAGATGGGAGAGAAAGGTTTGACTTATAGCAATTGAAAATATACCTGATATTATTGTACAGATGTTATGATGCCTTATGTTGATGGCTTTGGAAATGGTGAAAAAACTGAGAATGGATGAGCTTTTGAGTCATATTCCTATCATTATTTTAACTGCCAAAGCAGATATTCAAAGTAAGTTAGAAGAATTGGAAAGTGGAACGGATGTGTATTTGCAAAAACCATTTCATAAAGAGGAGCTCTTATTGCGTGTAAAAAATTATTAGAGTTGCGCAAAGCGCAAACAGTATTACCCCAAACAAATAGGGATAACATCACCCGATAGAAGATAACAAAAGAAAAACCGGAAACTAGTATTGAAGAAAAACCAGAGCATGAATTTGTAAAAAGGTAAGAATAATGAAGCAAACAATAACTATACATTCAGTGTTGAGCAATTATACAAGTGTATTTATAGCCTCTGTTGCATCGTAAATTATATGCGCTCATCGATTGTTCTCAAATAAATTTATACAGATTATGCGTTGAATAAATCAAAAAGAATTGTTGACTGATCATTCATTGAGTATTGCTACTGTAGCTTTAGCATGTGGATATAATGACCGGGATACTTTACCCGTGTATTTAAACAGGAATTTGGAATAACCCCAAGAGTGGCGACAAAACAGTAGTGATTCCAATCGAAGTAGATATTGTTGTGAGCGAATAGATAATATACCCAATTTCGAATGTACCCAATGGACTGCCGATTTTGAGTAATCATTTCATACGAAGCTCCGTAGGGGCTGACCCATTTGTCAGCCAAAGCTGCCAACCTGATAATTAACTTATGTGGCAACCTCGGTGGCTGCTGTTCGAACAGCCGAATTTGATGTTCTCCACGTGTGTAGCTCAAGCCATTTAACCATTTGCTTTTATTCTGCATCAAAAATATAATGCTACTTTGATTTGGAATTTTTTTAAAACAGGAAGTGAAACAAGTTTTAATTATAGACGACGAAGAGAAACTACGGTTGTTGCTGGCAGAATTATCGGCCTGGAAGGTTTCGATGTTATTCATGCAGGTGATGCTAAATCGGCGTGGAAAAAGTTGGAACAGCATGATATAAATGTTGTGCTCTGTGATGTAAAGTTGCCCGATGATAATGGTGTGGACCTATCCAAAAAAATTAAAGAGAAATATCCGCTTATTGAAATTATTTTACTCACTGCATATGGCACCATTTCCGATGGCGTTCAGGCCATTAAAAATGGTGCATTCGATTACATCAAAGGTGACGATAATAATAGAATCGTCCCGCTTTAAATCGTGCTTTCGAAAAAGCAGAATTGGCACAACGTGTTCAGCAGCTTTCAAAACAATTAGCCAACACATATTCCTTCGAAAATATAATTGGTGAATCAAAACTAATTATGGATGCCATTGCCCTGGCAAAAAAAGTTGCGCCCACCGATACAACTGTTTTGTTAACCGGAGAAACCGGCACAGGAAAAGAAATTTTTGCTCAGGCTATTCATCAGGCAAGCCCGCGTTGTAAACATAATTTTGTTTTAGTTAACTGTTCAGCATTTAGTAAAGAATTGTTGGAAAGTGAAATGTTTGGGCATAAAGCAGGTGCTTTTTACAGGGCGATTAAAGACCAGAAAGGTTTATTCGCCGAAGCAAATAACGGGACTATATTTTTGGATGAAATTGGTGAATTAGCCTTAGACCTGCAGGCAGAAATTATTACTAATGCTGAAACAGGAGAATTTATCCGCGTTGGTGATTCAAAGCCTACAAAAATTAACGTACGAATTATTTCTGCTACAAATCGTGACCTGCAAAAGGAAATAAGTGCAGAAATTTCAGACAGGATTTGTTTATCGGATTTCGTTTGAAATCCACTTACCGCCACTTCGTGAAAAGAATTGCAGATATTCCTTATTTGTCGACATTTTTAACCTTATTTTGCAGGCAAATCTGGAAAAAAATAAATACTGCTTACAACAATTTATTGATGCATTAAAACAACATGAATGGCAGGGTAATATTCGTGAGTTGAAAAACATTATTGAACGTTGCGTTATATTAACTGACGATAGTGAGTTAAATCTGGTTAGTCTGCCTACTGAATTTAGAGAAAAACTGGTTCATCATGAAGCCGGTAAACAATTATCCGCATTTGATTTGGCCAGTGCAGAAAAAATACATATCCAAAAGGTTTTAAATTACACAAATGGCAATAAAACAAAAACTGCAGAATTACTCAATATTGCCTTAACTACCCTATACAGAAAGATTACCGAATACGGTTTAGAATAAACTACCCTTTCAAAACGCTATGCTGCACCCTGTCGAAACGATAGGGTTTTTTAATTAAATTTTATTGTAAAAACTTCAAACCCACGCTAAGTAAGGGTTTTGGCGGATGTGCATTTTGCGGAACAAATTGAAACATCTGTTTCGAAATCAAAATATTTTTTATGGATATGTTGTTTTTTATTGGATTGGGCATATTGATTTATGCCGTTTTCTCAAATTTATTAATTGGTTCGAAAAAAATTTGATGTTATGATCATATTATTAATTATTGCGATTTGCGTATTTGGATATATGTGCTATGTGCTTATTAAACCTGAAAATTTTAATGCTATGAACTCTGAACTTATAGGCGTAATTAGTATGTATGGTATTGCCATTATTTTGGCGATACTGCTAGGAAAATATATCGGCAAGATTTTCAACTATGAAAAACTTGGTTGGATAAACTGTTTAATCCACTTGATAAATTGTTTTCAAACTCAGTGGCATTGATCCATTAAATCCAATGAACTGGAAGCAACACCTTTCAGCATTACTTACAATCAACCTGATTTGGTTTATTATATGTATGCTCGTTTTAACCAATATGCATTGGTTGCCACTAAATCCGGATCAAAATCCAAGTATGAAAGCTGATTTGGCGTTTAACACTGCTGTCAGTTTTGTTACAAATACAAATCTTCAACATTATTCCGGAGAAACCGCTTGTCGTATTTCGGCCAATTAATTTTAATGTTATGGCAATTTATCAGCGCTGCAACGGGAATTGCAATTTGTGCAGTTGTTTTTCATGCCATGAAAGAAAGAACCGCCGCTAACCTCGGCAACTTTTATTCTTTTTTTGTAAGGAGTGCTACGCGTATTTTATTTCCTATTGCATTTGTAGTAGCTGTTTTATTAATATTAAACGGCACACCAATGACCTTTAACGGAAAGGATACAATTAACACTGTGGAAGGCAACGAGCAACAAATTAGTCAGGGACCTGTTGCTGCTTTGTTGCTATAAACAAATAGGAACAAATGGAGGAGGTTTTTATGGACCAAATTCTGCAAACCCGATGGAGAACCCGAATTACCTGACCAATTTCATCGAAAATGTGTCAATTATTTTAATTCCGATAGCTATGATATTTGCTATGGGCCATGTTTTACGCAGGAAAAAATTGGCATGGACAATTATGGGTGTAATGACATTCGGATTTTTAATGCTGGCAATACCAACAATCAATTTTGAAATGCATGGCAACCGGAAATAACAGAAATGGAATAAATCAGTCGTTGGGTAGTATGGAGGGAAAAGAAGTGCGATTTGGTTCGGCGGCTTCTGCTTTTGGGCAACAAATACCACCGCAACCAGTAATGGATCAGTAAATTCGATGCACGATAGTATGACACCACTAACCGGATTAACCACTTTATTAGGTATGATGATTAATTGTTTTTTATGGTGGGGTAGGCGTTGGGTTTTTAAACTTTTACATTTTTATAATTCTTGCAGTATTTATCAGTGGTTTAATGGTTGGCAGAACACCTGAATTTTTAGGAAAAAAATCGAAGCGCGGGAAATGAAAATAGCAATGATAATTGCGCTGTTACATCCGTTTTTAATATTGGTTGCAACTGCAATTTCAAGCTTTTTATATATGTCGGATCCCGTTGCATATGCCGGATGGTTAAACAACCCCGGATTTCACGGGTTTAGCGAAATGTTGTATGAATTTACATCCTCAAGCGCTAATAATGGCAGTGGTTTTGAAGGCTTGGGGCGACAACACACCTTTTTGGAATATCGCTTGTGGTATTGTCATGTTACTGGCAAGATATTTACCAATTATTGGACCTGTTGCTATTGCAGGAATTTTGTATCAAAAAAAATATATCCCTGAAAGTAACGGTACCTTAAAAACCGATACTACTACATTCGGTCTTTTAGTTTTTGCTATTATTTCAATAGTTGCAGCACTTGCATTTTTTCGGTGCTCACACTTGGACCAATAGCAGAATATTTTTCAATGATTAAATAATTATAGATATGAAAAAGAATAATTCATTATTTCAAAAAGAAATTATTGCATCTGCTTTAAACAGGCATTTGTAAAATTGAATCCCAAGATGATGTTGCGAAATCCTGTAATGTTTACTGTAGAAATAGGAACAGCAATCATGTTTGGTGTTTGTTTGTGGATTATTTCAGGCGAACAATCACAGGAAGTTTAATATATAATTGCATTGTATTTTTAGTATTATTCTTAACCTTATTGTTTGCCAATTTTGCAGAAGCAATTGCAGAAGCAAGAGGCAAAGCCCAAGCAGACAGTTTGAGGAAAACACGCGAAGAAACACCCGCACGAAAAATGCCCGGTATTGGTAAAATATTTTCTGATGAAGTGGAAATTATTCCCTCTTCTCAATTAAAAAAAGGTGATTTGTTTTATTGTGAAGCCGGAGATATTATTCCAATAGACGGTGAAATTGTTGTGGGTCTCGCTACAATAGATGAAAGTGCTATTACAGGTGAAAGTGCTCCTGTTATTCGTGAAGCCGGTGGTGATAAAAGTTCTGTTACCGGCGGAACTAAAGTTTTATCTGACAGTATTCAGGTTCGTGTTACAACGGATCCGGGTGAAAGTTTTTTAGATAAAATGATTGCCCTCGTTGAAGGTGCCAGCCGCCAGAAAACACCAAACGAAATTGCTTTAACTATTTTACTGGCCGGATTTACATTAGTATTTATTATAGTAACAGTAACATTAAAACCTTTTGCCGATTACGCAAACACACCAATTACTATTGCTGCATTTATTTCATTGTTTGTCTGCCTTATTCCAACTACCATAGGAGGTTTACTTTCAGCCATTGGTATTGCAGGAATGGACCGTGCATTGCGGGCTAACGTAATTACAAAAAGCGGAAAAGCTGTTGAAACTGCAGGTGATATTGATGTGTTATTGCTGGATAAAACCTGAACAATAACCATTGGTAACCGAAAAGCTACACACTTATATCCCGCAAAAGGTATAGATGAAAAACACTTTATTAAATCGGTTGTGCTCAGTTCGTTAAGTGATGATACACCTGAAGGTAAATCAATAATTGAGTTGGCTGGATTAAAAACAACTGATTTAAATCCGGAAAATCCGCGATTTATAAAATTTACGGCAGAAACAAGAAGTTCAGGAGTTGATTTTGGAAATACCAGAATCAGAAAAGGTGCATTTGATGCAATTAAAAAATTAACTGAAAGTGCAGGCAATATTTTTCTGAAGATATTCATGCTATCGTTACTACAATTTCCAGTAATGGCGGCACACCATTAGTTGTTGCAGAAAATGAAAAATTATTGGTGTAATAGAATTACAGGATATCATTAAAACAGGTATTAAAGAACGTTTTGAGCGCCTGCATAAAATGGGTATCAAAACTGTAATGGTAACAGGCGACAATCCCTTAACCGCAAATGCATTGCTGAAAAAGCCGGTGTTGATGATTTTATTGCAGAGGCCAAACCGGAAGATAAAATGAATTACATTCGCGCCGAACAGGCAAATGGCCGATTGGTTGCCATGATGGGCGATGGTACAAATGATGCACCCGCTTTAGCACAGGCCGATGTTGGTGTTGCCATGAACAGCGGAACACAAGCCGCAAAAGAAGCAGGCAATATGGTTGATTTAGATAATGATCCAACCAAATTAATTGAGGTTGTAGAAATTGGAAAACAATTGTTAATGACCAGAGGTACACTCACTACATTTAGTATTGCAAACGATGTGGCAAAATATTTTGCAATTATTCCGGCTTTATTTATTGTGGCTATACCTTCTTTGCAAAGCCTAAATATCATGCAATTATATAGCCCCGAAAGTGCAATTTTATCAGCAATAATATTTAATGCAATTATTATCCCATTACTTATTCCGTTGGCACTAAAAGGCGTTGCATATAAACCGATTGGCGCAAGTGCACTACTGCGTAGAAATTTATTAATATACGGACTTGGAGGTGTGTTAGTGCCTTTTATCGGTATTAAATTAATTGACATGGTAGTTGCTTTAATCATATAAAATAAATAAAATGAAAAATAATTTAATTCCTGCTTTACGGTTAACGCTGGTTTGTCTGGTGTTTTTCTGCGGCTTTTATACACTTTCTTTATTGGGAATTGCAAAAATTGCTCCCGACAATTTAACCTTTTCGAAAAATGAAAACGGTTATTATCAAAACGTAGGACAAAGTTTTACGGATGATAAATATTTTTATTCACGCCCATCAGCTGTAAATTATAATGCTGCCGGTTCCGGTGGTAGTAATAAAGGGCCAACCAATCCTGATTATTTGGCTTTGGTTGAAGCCAGAATAGACACATTTTTAGTGCATAATCCGGATGTAAAAAAAGAAGACATACCTGCTGACCTGGTTACTGCTAGCGGAAGTGGAATTGATCCGCATATTTCGCATAGGCAGCACAAGTCCAAATAAAAAGAATTGCTAAGATTCGAAATATAGATGAGGCAACATTACATACTTTAGTAAACGATGCTATTGAACGCCCTTTATTAGGGTTATTTGCCCGGAGAAAATTAATGTGACTAAATTAAATTTAACATTAGATAATTTAAAATAATTAATATGAAACGATTAGTAACTTTAAAAGTTGTGTTTATAAGTTGTTTAATAATATGTAATTCTTTATTACGTGCACAGGACCAGGGCGCGGAATTAGTTTCAAATAATTTTAATCAACAACCGGACAGTCTCAACGTTGATTCTATAAATGCTATTCAAACAGAGGTTATTCCAAATAAAGGTACTTTATCGGGCTATTTGGAGGTTTATTATTGTTATGACTTTAGTAACCCTGAGAATCATACAAGGCCTTCTTTTGTTTATTCTCATAACAGACATAATGAAGTAAATTTGAATTTGGGATTAATTAAATATAATTACACGAGTAATTTAGTTCGGTCAAATTTTTGCCCTGATGGCTGGGACATATGCTAATGCAAACCTTGCAGCGGAACCTGGTACCAAAAATATTTATGAAGCTAATGTGGGTGTAAAAATTAGTAAAAAAATGAAATTTGGGTTGATGCCGGTATTATGCCTTCACATATTGGGTTTGAAAGTGCCATAAGTAAAGATTGTTGGAATCTTACCCGTAGTTTACTGGCAGAAAATTCTCCATATTATGAAAGTGGTGTAAAAATTTCTTACACGAACAAAAGCCAAAAATTGTTCTTAAGTGGATTATTGCTTAACGGATGGCAACGTATGCAACGTGTTAATGGTTACAATGTACCTGCGTTTGGTCATCAGTTAACCTATAAACCTAATGATAAAATAACATTAAACAGCAGTTCATTTATTGGCAGTGATTTGCCCGACAGTTTAAAAACAATACGTTATTTTCATAATTTTTACGGATGGTTTAAGTTGAATCCTAAATTGGAGCTTATGGTGGGTTTCGACATTGGTGCAAATCACAAAAATTCGGACACTATGTTTACTCAAATTTGGTATTCACCGGTGCTGATTGCTAAAATTCCGGTTACAAAAAATATGACTATAGCAGCAAGAGCTGAATATTATAGTGATAAAAACGAAGTGATTATTGCAACAGGAACAGCAAATGGATTTCAAACATTTGGGTATTCGGTAAATTTGGATTACCTTATTGCAGACTTAATGTTATGGCGAATGGAAGTAAGAGGTTTGCAAAGTAAGGACAGTATTTTTTATGCAGAAGATAAATTGGTAAATACTAATTATTTTATAACAAGCTCACTGGCTATTTCATTTTAAATGGCAGATAAAGAAAACACCGTTCAGCATTTTCTCGACCTGATTAAAAAATCGAGGCGCGGGAAATTTAAAATCTATATCGGCATGAGCGCCGGTGTGGGTAAAACATATCGTATGTTGCAGGAGGCGCATACTTTGCTGAAAAGTGGTATCGATGTAAAAATCGGTTACATTGAAACACATTCCAGAAAAGAAACACACGACTTATTGCTCGGACTGCCCTTAGTGCCCAGAAGAAAAATATTTTACAAGGGTAAAGAACTCGAAGAAATGGATGTGCAGGCAATTATTAATCTGCGACCTGAAGTTGTTATTGTTGACGAATTGGCGCACACCAACATAGACGGCAGCAAAAATGAAAAACGCTGGCAAGATGTAATGGATATTCTTGCAGCTGGAATAAACGTAATTTCGGCCTTAAATATTCAGCATATAGAAAGTTTGAATGAAGAAGTTAAAGGCATTACCGGCATTGAAATAAAAGAAAGAGTCCCTGATAGTGTTTTGGCTCAGGCCGATGAAGTGGTTAACATTGATTTAACTGCCGACGAATTAATTACAAGACTTAAAGAAGGAAAAATTTATCAGGCTGAAAAAATTGAACTGGCCTTACAAAATTTTTTAAAAGTGACCATATCCTTCAATTAAGAGAATTAGCTTTGAAAGAGGTTGCCTCGCAGGTTGAACGCAAAGTGGAAACCGAAGTAACCCGATCAAATGTATTAAAACATGAACGGTTTATGGCTTGTATCAGCAGTAATGAACTCACAGCAAAAACGGTAATTCGGAAAACAGCAAGGCTGGCGAATTATTATAATAGTAAATGGTATACGCTATATGTTCAAACGCCTAAGGAAAAAGCGGATAAAATTCCACTCGACAAACAGCGACACCTGATTAATAATTTTAAATTAGCTACAGAACTGGGGGCGGAAATTATTAAAGTGGAAAATATTTCCATATCGAGAGCCATTATAGAGCAGGCTGTAGAACGAAATATCACCACAATTTGTATCGGGAAACCACATTTAAATTTATTAAAAATAATTTTGGCGACAAATGTATTTAATGAACTTATTAAGAAGTTGTCGTCTAATGATATTGATATTGTAATTCTTTCATAACATGAAAATTAAAACTAAATTAAATTTAGGAGTCGGTGCCTTGTTTATGCTCATTTTATTATTGGGTATAGTTGGCGCTTTTAATATCAACGCTTTAAAAAATGATACTGAAAAAATATTAACTGCTAATTATAACAGTTTGCAATATTGTCGAAACATGCTTGATTTGCTGGATGAACAAACTGATGCAGGTTTTATGCTTTTTGAGTTTAATTTAAATAACCAGGAAGCGAATATTACTGAAACTGGTGAAGCAGAAGTAACCAAAAAATTGCGGACTGAATTTGAAAAACTGAAATCGAATCATACAGACAGTATTTCTGTATTGTTGATCCGGCAAAGTTTGTTTGAGATTATGGATATGAATATGCATGCCATTCAGTATAAAAGTGAAGTGGCAGCTAATACTGCCGGCAATGCGGTGCTGTGGATTGCAATTAGTGGCACGTTGTGTTTTATTATAAGTTTTATTTTACTGATTAACCTGCCTTCAAATATCGCTAATCCAATTCGGGAACTTACCGATAGTATAAAACAAATTGCTTCAGAAAATTATAAAGAACGTGTTCATTTTGAAAGTCATAACGAATTTGGGCAGTTGGCCAAATCGTTTAATACTATGGCTATGAAGCTGGAAGAATACAACAATAGTAATCTGGCTAAATTAATGATGGAAAAAACGCGTATTGAAACACTCATTAACAATATGCATGACCCTGTTATTGGTTTGGATGAAAATTTGGTGATTCTGTTTGCAAATGAAGAAGCCATAAAAATTTCAGGATTAAGTTCAAACGATTTACTCGGTAAACGTACAGTTGACCTGGCCGTTAAAAACGACCTTATAAGAACCCTGATTCAGGATTTAATGCAGGAAGACACGCTTGAAAAATCGAAACAAGCACCTATTAAAATTTATGCTCAAAACAAAGAAAGTTATTTTGAAAAAGAAACCTTGCATATAAACATAACGCCAACCGGTGAGCACGTTCCGCGGTTGGTTGGGCATGTAATATTTTTAAGAAACGTGACCAATTATAAGGAAATGGATTATGCGAAAACCAATTTTATTGCCACTGTTTCACATGAGTTTAAAACACCGATTTCATCAATAAAAATGAGTTTACAATTATTGGAAAACGAAAAAACCGGTAAACTCAATGATGACCAGATTAATTTGCTCGACAGTATCAGAGATGATGCCGACAGATTATTAAAAATTACAGGTGAACTACTAAATATGTCGCAGGTTGAAAGTGGAAATATACAATTAGCAATAATTCCGGCCGGCCCGAAAGAAATTTTGATGTATGCAATTAATGCAACTAAAATACAGGCAGATCAAAAACATATTACCATTAAAATTGATTGTGATGAAGTGATAGATAAAGTGCAGGCAGATCAGGATAAAACTGCATGGGTATTAACCAATTTAATTTCCAATGCCATACGTTATTCGTATGAGCAATCAAGCATTTTTTTATCTATTAAACAAACACAATCGCATATTATTTTTACGGTAAAAGATACAGGCCAGGGAATTGCCCCTCAATATTTAAATAAAATATTTGATCGCTACTTCCGTGTTCCGGGAACAAAAAAAGAGGGCACCGGCCTAGGTTTAGCAATCAGCAAAGAATTTATTGAAGCCCAAGGAGGGGGAATTTCGGTTGAAAGTGATTTTGGCTCTGGGAGTACTTTTACAGTGGTATTGAATAAAGAAAATTAATGTGCTGATGTGCTAATGTGCTGATGTGCTAATTGAACAGCCGGATTTGAGTATGATTTTCATTCAGAGCTCCGTTGGGAGCAATAAAAAATTAATGTGCTGATGTGCTAATGTGTTGATGTGCTGATTAACAGCCGGATTTTGAGCAGGGTTTTCATTCGAAGCTCCGTTGGGAGCTATAAAAAATTAATTGCTGCTGTGCAAATTGAGCAGCCGGAGAATGTACCAATGTGCGGATGTACCAATGGAACAGCCGATTTTGAGTAAACATTTCATACGAAGCTCCGTAGGGGCTGACCCATGTGTCAGCCCAATGTGCTGCAAACCTGATAATTTACTAATGTGGCAACCTCGGTGACTGCTTGTCGAACAGCCGAATTTGAGCACGATTGTACTGTAACCTCTGAACCCCATCAGCTAATTTGCTAATCGGCTAATTTGCTAATTAACTAATGTGCCTCCGCATCAACTTCTTGGCGATCAGCCAATTATGAGCACACTTGTCCTCTAACCTCCGAACCCCATCAGCTAATTTGCTAATCAGCTAATTAGCTAATTAAAAGTATTAATCTTTCTTCTTAATCTCAATCTCTGTAGTCCCGTCTTTAATTTCGATGCTGGTTTTGTTGTCACCATTTTTTGTTTCCACTTTCGCACCTTTTTCGCCAATAATGATTTCGGTAGATTTTTGAGGGTCTTTTGTTTCTACTTCAACTGTTTTAGTTTCTGTAGTTGTTGTGGTTTCAGGCAGGGTTTCGGTTTCATCTACTTTCTTTTCAGAGCAAGACGCTAACACACCGGTAATAATTACTATAATGAATATTTTGATTTTTCTCATTTACCAAAGTTACTCTATTTAAGGCAGCATTTGCGTTTTGCGGTGCATTTGTTTTGATTATTTATTAGAAAGTAACCATTGAGGGATGTCTTATAAGTGGTTTTGTTGCAAAAATTTATTATACTTCACAAAACTTGGCGAAAAATGAGATTCGAATTTTATTTGTTAAGCAACGGTAGTCTTATTTCTAGCCACATACAAAAAGCATCTTCTTTTATATGCATTTTTGCATTGTATTTGTAGGTTTGAAATCTAAGATTAATCCGATTATTTAATGCATATGATGATGCTTTAGTTGGCAATATACTTCCAATAACATAATATGGAACAACATATAATAAATGGTCTTCATAATGATGTGGCATTAATTCATCACTTCCAATACCAACATCCTTTGTTAAATCAATCCCTAATTCTTTATCAAGTCCTTTAAATTCATTTATGATGCTTTTTAGTTGACCTAAATAATTTTGACAATCATTACAATTACATATAAAAGCCGGCTTATCCATATAATAATCTACTGTGGATTGGACATCAACATTTAAAATTATATTTCCGATTGCGATTTGTGTCATGGTTATTGGTTATGACGGTTTCGGGCTTTGCTATGGTCGACTTTTGAAACCAAAAACTGTCTCCCAGCACCATCATTAATTAATTGCTCAAATTTTTCTTTTTATTCTGTCTGCTAACAAACGGGAATTTTGTGTAAGCATATGTTATTTTTATTGTAGTACAAATTGTGTCAATTTTTCTTTTGTAAACATACCGATTGTTGTAAAACCTTTTGCATTTTTCTTCAATATTTCCGTTTTCTTGTCAAAAGTGTGCATGCGCATTTGGTCATTTACAAAAATATTTATTTCGTCTATGCTGTCTGAAACATAAAAGTCAAATATGTTTCTGTTACCACCAAAAGGATAAAGCGATAGATGCTTACTAGTCAATTCGTTTTTTGGGATTTTTACAAATCCAATTAAAAAGTCCGCATGGTAAATATTTTTATTACTGATTGTGTCCTGAAACCGTATACTGAACCATTCCTGTTGTACACCCCTCCAGTCAAACCATTTGATATAAAGTGTGTCACTGTGACCTGTTGAAGCAACAGTCTCGATACGGTTGTGGTTATTAGTTGTGTCGAAAGTCAAAAAATATTTTTGGTTTGTTTCAGTAAATACACCTTCGCCATACCAATATTGCATATCATCAGTACCACTATATTGTATAAAAGTCCCAAATTTGTCAGACTGGTTTTTTTTAATAAAAGTATAATTATTTGAAAACATTGATGCGTTCGCCTGTCGGTAAATGGTTGTGTCTTGCGCGAATAATTGCCCAAAGACAGCCATGAATACTATTGTAAATATGATATATAGTCGGTTCATTTATTAATGTCTGCTGACGGTTGTACACTTTGCTTTTTTAGAAAGCACTTCACTATCTTCCTCACAAACTTAATAAAAATTCCTACACTTGCTGTGCGGTTAGAATTTTTATCACTTCCATATTTTTTTAATGAGTTTTAATAATGGAAATACTTTTCTCTCAATTGGTTTATCCAACGTTTTTTCTTTATTGTCAGACTGCGCATTTGCGATATCATTTTGATCGTCTGCATGATTATTCAATTCTAAATCAAAACTTTCGTTTTCGTCTGGTGGTTGTTTCAAGTCTGCACCACCTTTGTGTGCAAATTGAATATAGTTTTTTGGTGGTGTAGGTAATTTACTTTCACATTCTTTTGAACAGAGATTTACCAGCAGAGGTAGAATGTCAGTGCCTACTGTTAACGAAATCCAAAGTTGATTTGTTTGCTCATAAGTCATGGACTTATCACAAACACAACATTTTACAGTGTCGCCAAAATACCTAACTGGATTGTCTTTTAATGAGGGAAATTCCATTCTGTTTTTCCAATTACCAAACAAAGCTCTAGTGCTTACTCTGCTGTGTTTAAGATTTTTGCACCTTGTAATTTCATAAGGAAACCAATTTAATTCATATGAAGTATATGGATCGAAATATTCAAGTAATTCCATTTCACCAATTTCCGGTGGGATACGTTTTAACTTGCTGCCATAAAGCCAAACCTTTTTAACTTTTTTTAGTTTTGATATTGTCTCCGGTAATATGTGTATTTGGGCAAACAATTCTTCTCCAAGCTCTTCTAGTGGGGAAAATTCGTCACGGTTTTCTGCCGCAACCTTGTCAACATAATCGCAAAGTTTTTTCCAGGCAACAGAATTTCTGTCTTGAATATCATTCTCTATTTTGTATATATTTTTGAACATTCTTTGTTTTTGCTTGGCAGTGCGTCTATACTTGTTACTAAGGTTTTGGCGCTTGGTGAAGAAGCGGATTTCGAAGCTTTAAATCGTTTGCTCTATATTTTATTGTTACCTGTCAATTATTTTTAAGTCCATTGATTCACAATAACTCCTAATATATTCTTCTGTCCATCTATTTCCGTATTTTTTATCCAAGGCTTGTGATACTTTTATTTTATTGTCTTCAATTTCTTTTGTCATATTGCAACCAACACATTCTATTTTAAAACCATATTTTGTCTCCGGATGGTCAAGATTACAAAATGGACAACCGTCACCTACATAAAAATATATCAATGAAATATTTTCTAGTGAATCCTTATTGTTTTTATGCGCTGTACTATCCGTCTGCCCATAACTAGTTTGGCTAAGTGACAACAATGTTGCGGTCAAGAATATTGTTGTCCACTTTGTCATTGTCGTTTTTGAATTGGTGCTAACGGTTTCAGGCTTAGCGTTCGTGTACTTTTAAAAGCGAAAATTTCCTGAATTACCAAAGTTAATTAATTGCACAAATGTTTCTATGTGCACTGTTTACCCAATAACGCAAACCCCATATTAGGCGCAGTTAATTCCTTTTGTGTCCGCATGCAGCACAGAATGTCGCTTGTTTTGTCCTATATGGTTTGCCACAGCTTTCGCATGGTGGTCCATACTTTTCTATTAGGTGATGCATTATTGCGTTTGGTTCAGTTTCCTGAAAACCTGTTACTTCAAAATAGTATTTCAAAAGTTCTTTAAATCGTTCTGGTTTATTGCTTAGACTGACCCCACTATTATTGATTCCTTTTCTATAAAGTAGATTGGCATTTTGAAATTCATCTTCGTCAAGCATGGGAATTTCCATTTTACAACGCCAACACCAAAGTTTTTTCATTCTTCAATTTCCATTTTAGGTGCAGTAATTCTCATATTTCAAGTATTATATCCAACACACCCTGTAAGGCGAAGTTAATGTCTTCCCAGTTTTTTATGTTGGCTACTAAAATTTCAAATTCGATAATTTTCGTATGGTCTACTGAATAGTCTTTTTGGAAAATTATTTTGCCATTAGCGAACAATATTGGATTTACAAAACCTTTTTCTGCAATAGATATTTTGCATGTTGTCTGTTTATTAAATGAACTAAAGTCAGTGCAGTCTTTGTTCAGCGCCTTCGCTAAGGTATTTGTCGAAGTCAACCTTTTTCCAAAGGTCATTTTCGGAGATAAAGACTTCTAATTTCTCTGCTTCTTGGTTTTTGACAAGCTCAAAGTCTTTAATTTCTTCGCTTGTTGACGAGCCTTTCGCAAGGTAGTTGGTGATTGTTTGGATAGTTGCTCCAAACCTAACTTCGCCCTTTCCTGAAAAGAGATTTTGTTAATCATTTTTGATGCTTTTATGCAAGACTCAAAAGTAAGCACATTTTTTAATAAGTGCAAATGCCGATAGGTGGCGGTGAAATATCCGGTAACGTATTGCAGCTACAAGTTGTGCCGCCATCCGTGAAGTTAAATGTACATAAGTCCACCAAAACTTACAATACCGAAATGCGCGGCATAACTTGTAGGTGCTGTTAGGCGTAGTTTATTTAAATACGGGTTCAATGTCGTCGATCGTCCAATGTTGTCCGAACTTACTTAATTGATATTTGTAATGATAGTCCGAAGGGAAATTAACTAATATTTCAGCAGAATTGGCGTCCTTTTTAAGAACGTCAAAATTAATTTTGTCCAACTCAGAAAGTCCGGGGTCTTCTTGACTGAATAAGATAAAATCGTATTCGAATCCTTCAGGCGGTCCGTCATTTGCTGGATGATCTTTAAACTGCTTGTCACACTTTTTAAAGTAGTCACGCCATTTGTCCGAATATTTATTTGAAAGCATGCCTGTCTCGGTTAGCGTCTTAAGATATTTTTCTGTTGCAGGAAAGTTTATAGCGTAAAATTTAGTTGAGTCCCATTCAGCGCCTGAATTACCCGAAACTAAGTCACTGGCTAAATTAGTCCCATTGTCCTTGTACCATTTGAGGAAATTTAAAATTGTAGTCTCAGGGCTTGATTCGGCCTCAGATGTCACCGAAGTCGTCGACGCAGAATTTGTATTGTCTGCAGTCCTTGAACAAGAAAAAAATGTCCAGATTAATAATATGAAAATTGATGTCCTCATAAATTACGCCTAACGGTGGGCATATGAGTAGTGGCGGGATTTAGAAGCACTTTCCTGTCAGCAGAGGTAGAAACTACAATAGAAGCACTGCACTTGGCAACCCACTGACCCCGCCATTACTTATATGCCATGTTAGGCCAAGTTGTTTTTTAATTTTATCTCTTCAAAATCATTTATAATTAGTTGCTTCTCATCACTTTTTATATCTGCATAAAAAATCTCCATTGATCGTTTTGCCGTCTTTAATATAATTTTATCAGATGAAAATGTAATCAATTCAATTGCTACGATTTTTATAAAATCAAGATCCAATTTATTAACACTTTTATCAGATATTTTTATATAGTATTTATGGCTATTTGACAATCCACCTATAATAAAACAAAGACCTAATGTGAGTCTAAATACAAATCCATTAATATCATTGAGAGTTAGAAATCCAAGTATTATCCAGATTAATCCAAGTCCAATATTAATCAGTACAATAGAATTAAATCCAATCCTTTTTCCATATGCTTTAATTAATCCAATATTTATTTGAAATCTAGTTTTTAACCTTTTAATAAAAATCATTGAAATCAAACAAACAATAACTAATATAGATTCAACAATCTGGTAGCCTAAATCTTTTAAAATCAATGAGTTATAAAATAACCCAATCATTATCGCTATTAGCAATATCCATATTGTCAATTCACTAAATTTTATCCAATTCAATCTTTTTTGACTCATATTATCTTATGTTGCTGCGTTTTTTTTTACAATTTGGCCTAACAATATATATGCGAATATACAAAATTCCCAAAAGGCCTCGTGACTTGCAATAACTCATTGATTATCAATATAATAAATTGTAGTTTGTTGCATATACAAAGTGAAATAAGTTGCGCAAATCCGTTTTGGCATGTTGTAATAGGGCCTCAAAAGTTGACCTAGCCCGGACTGCAATGAAAAGCCCGCAGACCTGAGGAACGAAGGGCGAGGACTTGTAATGGAAGGCCGGCAGCGATGTTGCGGGTGTGGGGGATGTTGATGCTTCAAATTCAGGATATGACCATATTGTCGAGCAGTCGTACACCGTCTACTATTACGGCGGTTATGATGACAATTCGGTTTGTTGGGGTTTCTGGGGTTATGGGTTTTAGGTTGTCGGCGTTGAGCAGTAAAAAATAATCGACGTTAAAGCCTTCGAGTGTGTTTAGAGCTGCTGTTGTTGCTTGTTGAATTTCGTGCGGGGTAAGTATGTTGACCATAGCCGCGGCATATTGTAAACTGGCGTTAATGGCACCTGCTTTTTGGCGAATTTGGGGGTTGAGGCGGACATTGCGGGAACTCATCGCCAAACCGTGTGGCTCGCGGTAAATGGGGCACATCACCAATTCTACCGGCATTTTGAGGCTGTTGATGAGTTGCGTCAGGATGAGGCATTGCTGAAAATCTTTTTGTCCGAGAAACAAAATATCGGGGCGGGTTACCTCCAATAATATCTTAACCACCTGGGCTACACCGGCGAAATGCCCCGGCCGGCTTGCACCTTCCAGCTCCAGGTCGAGGCCGGCGAGATCAAATTTATCGGTCACTTGGGTAACCGGACCGTAAATATCATTTGCCTCAGGCAGGTATAATATGTCGCAACCGGCGGCTTCCAGCATGCTGATGTCCTGTTCGAGGGGTCGCGGATACTTTTCTAAATCTTTGGGGTCGTTGAACTGTGTCGGGTTCACAAATATGCTTACAATGGTGATATTGGAGCGTTTTTTGCTTGTTTCCACTAGCGAAATATGCCCCTGATGCAGGGCTCCCATGGTGGGAACAAAGCCTATTTTGGCCCCTTCAGCCTTTAATCGGGTGCTTAAAGGGGTGAGTTGGTCGCGTTGTTTGATTATCTGCATGCTTAGTGGTTTAAGGGTTTTGGCTGAATTTAACCTGCTTTTAACAATGTTTGACTTTGGGTTGCATAAGTAAATTCTAAACTATATTTTGTAATTTTGCAGCTTCAAAATTAAACTTCTGAGCAGACTTAAGAAGTAACACTTCGCAAAATAACCTAACAGTCAAGTAACTAGTTATATATGGACAAGAAAAGAGTGTTGATCATCACCCAGGAAATGCAGCCTTACTTAAATGGGACCGATATCGGGAATATAGCAAGGAGATTACCACAATACGTTCAGGATAAAGGAAATGAAATCAGGGTTTTGATGCCGCGTTACGGTGTAATCAACGAACGCCGTCACCGCCTGCACGAGGTTGTGCGCCTGAGTGGAATGAATATTATTTTGAATGATGATGATTATCCGCTGATCATTAAAGTTGCTTCTGTGCCCGGCGCCAGAATGCAGGTTTATTTTTTAGATAACGACGACCTGTTTAAGCGCAAATACGTTTTTCACGATGAAAATGAAAAATTTTATGAAGATAACGCCGAACGTATGGTGTTTTTCTGCAAAGCAGCGCTTGAAACCGTAAAAAAATTCCAGTGGGCACCGGATATTATTCACTGCCACGGCTGGATGACCAGTTTGATTCCGCTATACATTAAAACAGCTTATAAAAAATGAGCCGGTATTCCAACATTCAAAAGTGGTTTACTCGATGTATAAAGGTGCATTTGAAGGTCATTTAGATAAAGCGAAATTTTTAGAAAAAGCACCTATTAATACCATGGTTGAACCTGAACACTTAAATGCGTTTAAAGATTACGACCATCTTGGATTAAGCAAAGGTGCTGCCGCATATGCCGATGGTGTTATTATTGGTAGTGCAGTTATTGAAAAAGAAATCAGCAAATATCTTAAAGCGCAAGGTAAACCGGTACTCGAATTTACTGAAGAAGAATACCTCGATAAATACGCTGAATTTTATGACAATTTAGCTCCAATAATTTCAAAATAAATCCGTTATAGGCAGGATGAACAAGGTTGTGTATTTATTGATTGGCGGTTTGATTGTGTTAGCAGCATCGTGCCGAAAAGATAATTTTATTGGTGAAGAATTACTACCCGAAGAAGACTTCTTAAATTCAACAAGGGTTGATACGTTTAAAATGATAACGTATACCGATTATGATGATTCGGTAGTTACCAGTCAAAATCCGTTTTATGCACTCGGCAGTATGACCAGCGAATTTATGGTAAAGCAACTGCAGGCATTTTTGCACAGGTGGTTTTACCGCCAACAATTTATTTTTTGGTGATAATCCGCATGTTGACTCTGTAGTGCTAACTTTAGATTATGCTAGCTATTACGGCGATACCACTGCCACACATTGTGTTTCTGTTTATCGTTTAACAGAACCGATTCGCAATAACAGAAATTATTATTCGAATCAGCAATTTCATCACCTCAATATTCCTGTCGGCAAAAAAATGAATTTTGGCAAAAAAACGCGATAGCGTAACACTTGCTGATGGTTCACTTGGGAGCCACATTTACGTATTAATTTATTTGATGCGTTCGGACAAAATATTGCCGATTTAGATTCCACTGTGTTGGAAAATGACACTACCTTTTTACAATATTTACAAGGTTTATATATTGCAGCAGATACACTTACCGATGGGTATTCACGTGGGATGATGTATTTTGATATGTCGTCTGTAATTTCGGGGTTCGTGTTTATTACAGCAATTGGAAGCGGATTCATTAAGCGTATTATTTCCATTTGCAGGTGTAAAACAAATTATTTTACCAACAAATTTCCGGTTGAAACACCGGCTTATCAGGCGCTTGCAAACCATGATACCACCAGCCGAAATTATTATTAATTCCGCAAGATTCACTTGGTCACAATACTTACATTGTTGCATTTTACAGTGAAGAATATTTTTCTACGATTATTGATGATAATTTAGGTCAAACCAGTATTGGCGGTACTTTATTAAAATCGATATCACCGGAAACAGGAAGAACAATTTATCAATATAAATTTATCATAACACGTCACGTTCAGGAAATTCTGGAAGGTTCACTCGATAATAATGGATTTGCATTATCGGTTGTTCCCGGAAACCGTATCCCTAATGCAGTAACTTTAGGTGGAGTAAATTCACCAAGAGCGAACTTTAAACCTTATCTCTCGATTACATACACTACGATAAACAAATAACATCATGTGTGGTATAGTTGGTTACATCGGGCATCGTCAGGCTTATCCGGTAATTATCAAGGGTTTGCACAGACTGGAATATCGCGGTTACGACAGTGCCGGGGTAGCTTTAATTAACGGCGACTTGCGCGTTTATAAAATTGCAGGTAAAGTTACCGAACTCGAAAAAGAAACGGCAGGTAACAATGTGGAAGGCACCTGCGGAATCGGTCATACACGATGGGCTACACATGGTGAGCCAAATACAAAAATGCGCACCCGCATGTTAGTGAAAGTAAAAATCTCGCCATTATTCACAATGGTATTATCGAAAATTATGCTTACTAAAAACGGAATTGATAAAACGTGGTCACCAGTTTTTATCGGATACCGATACAGAAGTTTTAATACATTTAATTGAAGATATTCAGCTCAACGAAAAAACAGATTTAGTTGAAGCGGTTCGTATTGCATTAAATCAGGTAATTGGTGCTTATGCAATTGTTATTGCATCGAAAGATGAACCGGATATGCTGATTGCTGCACGCAAATCGTCACCAATGGTAGTTGGTATTGGTGAAGGTGAATTTTTTCTTGCTTCAGATGCTACTCCATTAATTGAATATACACGCAACGTGGTGTATTTAAATGATGAAGAAATTGCAGTTGTTCGTCGCAATCAGGAGTTGGTAATTAAAACAATTCACAACGAAACAATTACACCTTACATGCAAAAATTGCAAATGCAATTAGACATGATTGAAAAAGGTGGTTATGACCATTATATGCTCAAAGAAATTTATGAGCAGCCCAATTCAATAATGGACAGTATGCGCGGTCGTTTAATTGGCAGTAAAAAACGCAATTGTTTTAGGGGGATAAAAGAATACGAAAAGAAATTGGTTAATGCCAAACGCATCATAATTGTTGGTTGTGGAACTCATGGCATGCCGGATTAGTTGGCGAATATTTATTTGAAGATTTAGCGCGTATACCAACTGAAGTTGAATATGCAAGCGAATTCAGCTATCGCAATCCTGTTATTAATGAAGATGATATTATAATCGCCATCTCTCAAAGCGGTGAAACTGCAGATACTTTAGCAGCTGTTGAATTAGCAAAAGCAAAAGACGCTACTATGTTTGGTATTTGTAATGTGGTGGGTTCGTCAATTGCACGCGCTTCACACGCAGGTTCATATACACATGCAGGCCCTGAAATAGGTGTTGCCTCCACCAAAGCATTTACAGCTCAGGTTACTGTATTAACTATGATGGCATTAAGTATTGCTCGTAAACGTGGTTCATTGCCTGAAAGTAAATACCAGAGTATTGCTATCGAATTAAGTAAAATTCCGGAAAAGTTGAAAGTATTAAAATCGAACGACCATATTAAAGAAATTGCTGAAGAATATATGGACGTGCACAACTTCTTGTATTTAGGTCGCGGTTATAATTTTCCTGTTGCTTTAGAAGGAGCACTTAAATTAAAAGAAATATCATACATACATGCTGAAGGATATCCTGCAGCAGAGATGAAGCATGGACCAATAGCGCTTATTGATGAAAATATGCCTGTTGTTGTTGTTGCCAATAATATGAGTGCTCACGATAAAATTGTGAGCAACATTCAGGAAATTAAAGCACGCAAGGGAAGAATTATTTCTATCATTTCTGAAAACGATACGATAATTGAAGGCATGTCGGAACACGTAATTCGTATTCCTGAAACAGAAGAAGTTTTAACGCCTTTATTAAGTGTAATTCCTTTACAACTTTTAGCCTATCACATTGCCGTATTACTCAATCGCAACGTAGACCAACCTAGAAATTTGGCTAAGAGTGTGACCGTAGAGTAATGTGCTAATTTGATAAGCCGATTGAGTACCAATGATGTGCGAATGTACCAATGGACGCCGTTTTGGTCGGGGTCTCAAATTGACCCATGATGAAGTATAATGGAACAACCCAGTTTTGGGCAAGACTTTTTCGTGCTCCCGTTGGGTCTCATTTCCCGTGACGAAGCATAATTTGAACAGCTTTGCGCGCGACTAAATTAATTACTATAAATAAATCCTGTTCTCCTTGCAGCTTTGCGGGAAAAATTAATGACAGTAATTTTACTCATCATTTCCCAATCGAAAAACCCCATCAGCTTTTGCTAATCGACTAATTTGCGAATGAAAAGGTTCTCGGGGAATCTTCAACAAAAACCCCAGCTTTTGCTAATCAGGTTATTACAAATATAAAATACTCACATAGCTGAAGCAAATTTCCTGCAACTACATCCCAATTAATTACATTGTAAAATGCACCAATGTAATCAGGGCGTCGGTTTTGATAATTTAAATAATAGGCATGTTCCCAAACATCAAGTCCTAAAATTGGCGTGCCTTTTACATCAGCAATATCCATTAAAGTATTATCCTGATTTGGTGTTGAAGTAACAGCAATTTTTTTTCAGCTGTCACAATTAACCATGCCCAACCTGAACCAAATCTTGTAGCAGCTGCAGCGGCAAACATTTCTTTAAATTTATCGAAACCACCTAAGTCGCGGTCGATAGCTGCTGCTAAATCTCCTGTTGGAGTGCCACCTGCATTTGGAGCCATTACTTCCCAAAATAAATTGTGGTTGTAAAATCCACCACCATTGTTGCGAACAGCAGGAGATATTTTTGAAATATTAGCTAAAATCTCTTCAATGGTTTTACTTTCCCATTCAGTGCCGGCAATTGCATTATTTAAATTGGTAGTATAAGCAGCATGATGCTTATCGTGGTGAATTTCCATTGTTCTCGCATCAATATGCGGTTCCAAAGCGTTAAAAGCATATGGAAGTGGTTGTAATTGAAAAGCCATAATAGTTTATTAAGTTTTATTGATTAAAATTTATAAGCTCTGAAATACAACAGAAGCGTTAAAGATAAAACAGCATTTAAAAAACAGGTTCGCAAAACCGAAAATTAATTTTGATTTATCGTTTGCCTACAAAAAGTTTTTCAGCAAAATTTGCGATTTTTCTGCCCCAACGCCCTGACTTATAACTGTTTTGGGATGCAAAATATGTTGGTGGCGACTAAAACCCATTTTAGGGTCGGAGGCGCCATAAACAATCCTTCCTATTTGTGCCCAATAGCTGGCAGCTGCACACATTGGACACGGCTCCAGGGTAACATATAAAGTACATTCAGGCAGGTATTTGGCGTTGAAATGGTTACAAGCCGATGTAATGGCCTGCATTTCAGCATGTGCTGTCGGGTCGCTTAGTCTTTCTACTAAATTATGGGCTTTGGCAATGATTTGTTGCCCGGCCACTATAACTGCCCCAACCGGTACCTCGTCCTCCTGAAGGGCTTTTTCTGCCATTTTTAAGGCCTCTTCCATGAAAAATGCATCCGGATCTGAAATAATTCCCATGCCGTAAAGGTAAGGGCTTAATCGATTACACTTCAAATTTTTACCCTGAAAACTCGTCTACCTGCATAGGTAAGGTTAAAAATGTTAACAGAAATACCGGTTTTTGGCTGTAACTTTTTGTGCTTTTGAATCATTCATCCTTAAAATGTCTTAATTTATCTAAAACTTTAAAAGGCTCGTCAAATTTGAACTAATTTTAACCCGTCATGAGAAAACTTGCTTTTATCATTATCATTTCTGCCCTAACTACGACCGCGTATGCTCAACGCACCGTTTCCTTGCAGGAATGTATCAACCTGGCTACCGACAATAACCTCCAGTTAAAACAAGGTGCCGCAGGTGTTGAATTTTCAGAGAAAGCGGCGAACCAAAGCCGATTGCTGTTATTGCCTAACCTAAACCTCGGAAGTTCTTATTTCCTGGAATTTCGGTTATACCATCGACCCGGTAACCAACTTACCATTGGCCAATAGTTTCCAAACAAATGGTTATCAGGCTACTACTTCTATGAATTTGTTCAGTGGCGGTACCATCAGCAATACCATCAAAAAAACTAAAACAGATTTGCAGGTTGCCGGAATGAATTATAAAGAAGCGGTAGAAAATGTGCAGTTCCAGGTTATAGTTGCTTATTTGGCTGTAATGTTTGCCGAAGAACAACTAAATATCGCCAACCAAAAAATTAATACGACCGAACTTCAGTTAAATAATTCAAAAAAATTGGCGCAGGCTGGAAGTATACCTGAAGGTAACTTATTGACTATTGAAGCACAATTAGCACAAGACCAACTTTCCGTCATCCAGTCGCAAAATCAATTGGATAAAACATACCTCGATTTAAAATTATTGTTACAATTAGACCCTACTGAAAATATTAAAATTACTTTTCCGGATATTTCAAAAGTGGATAATATTTTAAATGCACCGGTTCCTGACGCATTAACCGTTGCCAATTATGCCATCGCAAATAAAGCCAGTATAAAAAAATATGAATATCAACTTTTGAGCGACGGATTAAATAAAAAAATTGCCGGTGCTGCTGCGCTGCCAAGTTTAAGTTTGATAGGGCAAGTAGGAACAAATTATTCAAATGCAATTTATCCGCCAATTATTAAGGAAGCCGACCCATATGGCACACAAATTAATAATAACCTTAGTGAGTTGTTGGCATTTCATTACAAATTCCGATTTTTAATAACGGACAGGTATGCTTAACAAACAAAATGCTGAATTAGCTATCATCAATACTCAACTAAATCAGCAAATTGCCATTAACACCATGCGTCAAAATGTAACGCAGGCAATTAATGATTTAAAAGCTGCGATAGCCATCTTATGCAGCTGCAGAAAAAATCTTGCTGCAGCACAAAGTGCATTCCGATTTTGCTGAAAAGAAATTTAATATGGGAACGGCTTCATCGTTCAGATTACCAATGCAATTAATGTGAAAGCACAAGCTGAATCAACACTTGTGCAGGCTAAATACGATATGATTTTCAAATCGAAAATTATTGATTATTATCTCGACAAAACATTAGACTTTTAAACAACCAATTATGCGCTCGTTAAAAATTTTAGGAATTATAATCGCTGTATTAATCGTTGTGCTGGTAATCGGCTCAAATAAAGGATGGTTTAATGGCGGTGCTAAAATAACTGTCAATGCTGAAGCAGTTGAAAAAAGAACCATTGTAGAAACTGTTACCGCAAGTGGAAAAATTTATCCTGTAACTCAGGTGAGCATTTCTGCCGAAATTTCAGGTGAAATAGTTGACTTGCCTGTTAAAGAAGGTGATAAAGTAAAAGAAGGCGACTTACTTATGCGCATCAATCCCGATTTATATGAAAGTCAGGTAGAACAGGCACAGGCAGGTCTCGATAATACAAAAGCTCAATTGGCAACTGCAAGAGCGCGTGTTTTACAATCGAAATTACAATTTGATAATGCTAAAATTGCATTCGACAGAAGTGCACAATTATTAAAAGACAAAGTAATTGCCCAAATGGATTATGAGCAATCACAATTTGCTTATGAAACTTCAAAAGCAGTATATGAAATTGCACAGGAAAGTGTAACGGCAATGGAATTTACTGTTAAAAGCAGTGAAGCTATGTTGCGTGAAATGCGCAATAATTACAAACGCACATCTATTTATGCGCCTGCTGCAGGAACCGTTGTTGGTTTAAATAAAAAGAAAGGTGAAAAAGTGTTAGGTACTATTCAAATGACCGGTGATCAATTAATGAGTATTGCCGATTTAACACAAATGGAAATTCAGGTTGATGTAAGTGAAAACGATGTTTTGCGTATTGATGTTGGTGATACTGCTAATATTGAAGTGGATGCTTATTTAAACAGAAAATTCAAAGGCGTTGTTTTTCAAATTGCCAATTCTGCAGGAAGCGGAAGTGTATTAAGTGCAGTGTCTGACCAGGCAACTAATTTTAAAGTAAAAATTTATTTATTGCCGGAATCATATGCTGATTTAATGAAAGAATCAAATGGCAAATATCCTTTTTATCCGGGTATGAGCGCAACAGTTGAAATTAAAACTGATGTACAACGTAATATATTATCTATACCAATTCAGGCAATTACCACAAGAGAGGATACAACCGATACTAATAAGGATAAAAAAATAAATGAAATTGTGTATGTGCTTGATGGTGAAAAGGCAAAAGAAGTTATAGTAACATCAGGACTGCAGGATGATAATTTTATTCAAATCAAAACAGGATTAACCGAAGGAGAGAAAGTTATTTCCGGACCATACAATACCATTACCAACGTATTAAAAGATGGTGATATGGTAAAAGTGGAAGAAGAGAAAGACGAAAAAGAGGATAAGAAATAGGTGGTTGTTGGTTTAATCAAGCCCAATTATTTAATGTGTTTTTATAAGGGTGCTGACGCGCAATTAATCGCATGGTATTCTCATTTTCAAGGCAATTGTAAAACCCTTTATGGAATTGTGCGTATACAACATCATAACAGTAAAACATATTGTTATGGCACAAGTAGAAAACACCCGTTCTGCCGCTGTTGGCAAACACAATAGCCGCACTTCCCGTAAATCATTATTTATTGATTTAACACCAATGGTTGATTTGGCATTTCTGCTGATATCATTTTTATGCTTACAACTGTATTGCAGGAAAATATGTCGATGGAATTGAAAATGCCGGAAAATACCGGTGAGCCTATACCAATTCCCCACTCCAGAACTATTACGCTTATTGCAGATGCCAATAATCAACTCTATTATTATAATGGAGAGGATATGCAAAACTTATCGAAGCAATTACTCCAATGCCGGATTGCGTCAATTGTTATACGAACGTATTCAGCAGCAAAGTGCAGCTGATCCTGATAAAGGGCTGATTTGTATTATCAAACTCACCGACGGTGCTGATTACAATGATATGATTAATCTGTTAGATGAAATGGAAATTACCAATGTGCCTACCTATGCCATTCAGGATATCACCGAAGCCGAAAAAGAACAATTAAACATTTTTACAAAAAATAATTAAGCAGTGCTTATGGAAAAATGAGTACCCTTTCATCACAATCTAAAATTCACTGCTATGAACAATTTAAAAAACTATTCGGATGCCAGTATCGATGATATGGTTTTCGAAAACCGCAACCAATCTTATGGCGCTTATGAATTGCGCAGGAGTTCTGACAAACACTTAAAAATTGCATTGTTTATCGGTATTCTGAGTACATCAGTTTTCACTGCTTTTAGTTTAAACAACAAAAAATGGAAGCTATTGATGAGCCTACAATAATTGTCACCACTGTATCCGATTTGCCTGATATACCTGAGTTACCGAAAATTGAACCACCACAACCTATTGTGCAGGAAGTGATCCAGCACCAAAGCTTTCCCTAATTTCAAATGGTGGTAAGAGAAGATTTAAAGTAACCGAAGAAGTAATTGCTATTGAAGACTTAAAAGGCAAAGTTATCAGCAACAAAACTGTTGAAGGACCTATAGTTGAGGTGCCAATAATTAAAGAACCTATTGTTACAGAGCCTGTAGTAACCCGTCAGGAACCTATAACTATTGCCGAACAAATGCCCGAATACAATGGTGGATTTGTATCCATGCAACGCGATATTCAAAAACAATTCGTTACCCATCGCAGGCAATGCATCGGAACTGAAGGAACAGTTTATGTAATTTTGTGGTAAATACCGATGGTTCTGTTTCCGATGCACTTTTATGCGCGGAATTGGCGATGGATGTGATGAGGAAGCAATGGATGCAGTTGCAAAAATGCAAAAATGGGTTCCGGAAAACAAAACGGAAAAACAGTAAGAGTAAAAATTACTGTTCCAATAAAATTCGAATTAGAAAGATTAAGTTATATATTAAATTGAGTTAACAAATCAGGTTCGCCTCCCGTTACTTTTCGCGGAGGTTTTTTATTTAGGATGTTGTTGGCTAACTAAATTATACTTCGTGTATGCCAAGTTTTTTGCAACCAATTTCACTGGCTTTTTGCTCGGCGCGTTTTTTACTGTAGTCGATATCTTCTGCAATAAGTTCGGTATCTAAAAACAATCCCATTTTATACATGCGTTTGCCCTTTAGTTCATGTTCTTCAATCAAATCGAATTTGATATCTCGTCCATTTTTTTGGGCCCACTCAATAATTTTACTTTTGAAATTCACCACTACACTTTCCAACTCGGCAATTTCATAGTGAGGGGGATTAAAATTTTATGCATAAAAAAACCTGCTGGCCTGGGTATAACCTGCATCCACATAAATGGCTCAACCAATGCTTCAAGTGCGTTACCCAACACATTACTTTTGGTAAGGTCGGTGCCGCCTTTGCGGATTTGCATCATTTCTCCAAGACCGATTTTAAGTGCAACGCGGTTTAATTGTTCGCGACTGACAATTTTACTGCGCATTTCGGTAAGGAAACCTTCTGTTTTATAAGGATATTTTTAAAAGGAAGTCTGCAATCACCAAATCAATAACGCATCACCTAATAATTCGAGGCGTTCATTATTGGTATGCACTGAATTGTGGATGGAACTATGCTGAAAAGCCAGTTTGTAGACATTATAATTAATGGGAGCCAGGCCGGTAATACTGCGTAGTTTACGGCAAAAGACCTTTTCAGGTCCCATATTACAATTATAAAATTTGCGAATTTCCGACAGCAAGCAATTAACTACTCAACTTTTTAAAGATAACAGAAGCATTATGTCCGCCAAATCGAAGGTATTGCTAAGGACAGCGTTCAATTCACGATATTGTGCTTTATTGAATGTTAAGTTAAGTCTGTTATCGAAAACAGGGTCATCGGTGAAGTGGTTAATGGTAGGAGGAATAATACCATTATTTAAAGCAAGCACGCTGGCAATAGCCTCAATAGCGCCTGCAGCACCTAATAAGTGACCTGTCATTGATTTTGTTGAGCTGATATTCATTTTATAGGCATGCTCACCAAAAACAGTTTGAATTGCCTTTATTTCCTGAGGGTCGCCAATAGGGGTAGAAGTGCCGTGAACATTGATATATTCGAGTTCTTCAAGTTGCATATTGGCATCTCTCAAGCGTCTTTCACAACCAACTGAGCACCAGGCCGTCAGGATGTGGCGCTGTCATATGATAAGCATCGGCACTCATGCCTCCGCCCATATATTCAGCATAAATTTTAGCACCGCGTTTTACAGCGTGTTCGTATTCTTCCAAAATAAGTGCGCCGGCGCCTTCACCAAGAACAAAACCATCGCGGTCCAAATCAAAAGGACGAGAGGCAGTTTGTGGCGAATCGTTGCGTTCACTTAAGGCTTTCATGGCGTTAAAACCACCAACTCCCGGAGCAGTAACCGAAGCTTCTGAACCACCGGAAATAATAATATCAGCGCGACCCATACGAATACAGTCCGCAGCAATAATTATTGAGTGTGTTGATGATGCACAGGCAGATACCGTAGCGAAATTTACGCCTCTGAAACCATATCTGATGGAAATCATACCGGCAGCAATGTCGCTGATCATCTTAGGAATGAAAAATGGGTTGAAACGTGGCGTTCCATCACCCTTGGCAAAGGCAAAAACCTCTTCTTCAAAGGTTTTTATACCACCAATACCACTGGCCCAGATAACACCAACACGGTCAACATTAACTTCCTCAGACTTAATACCTGCATCTTGCACGGCTTCTTCAACTGCTGCAATAGCATAATGAAGAAACGGATCCATACGGCGTACCTCTTTTTCTCGATAACGCTCGTAGGATCGAAGTTTTCACCTCGCATGCAAAGCGGGTTTTGAAGTTGGTAGCGTCAAAACGTGTGATGAAATCAGCTCCACTCTTGCGCTACCAACCCCTCCCAATACTCGTACAGAGTTGCCCAGGGAGTCAATGCCCCTAAACCGTTACTACAACTCTTCTTGATGCCATAAGAAGGATAAGAATTACTTAACGTGTTCTTCGAGGTAGCTTAATAGCGTCACCAACTGTAGTAATGCCTTCAGCCTGTTCATCAGGAATAGAGATATTGAATTCTTTTTCAAATTCCATAATTAACTCTACTGTGTCTAATGAATCAGCGCCTAAATCATTGGTAAAGCTGGCTTCGGAACTACTTCGCCTCGTCAACACCAAGCTTGTCGATAATGATCTTTTACTTTTTCTGCAATTTCTGACATTGTTTTAGGTTTTAATACTCCCCTAAGGGGAGGAATTGTTTGAAAATAAAGTGCAAAGATAATGGAATGTATATGGATTGCTGCAAGTGTGCAGAGATATAATAGTTGTATCTTACCTTTGAGGCATCATTTTTTTTCACTTTGGCCAGGCAAAAAATCAAAATTGACCCCGAATTTAACCCATTCTTATAGGATAGCACCCCCTTCAGGACTATCGTATGGCCTGGTTTATTAATAATATACTCTATAAACAACTAGCAAAATTGACGATTTAGTCGTCGCAGACCCCTAAAACAGGGTGCAAACCGCCTATGGGCTTTTCAATTTTGTAGAAGAACTCACTAAGTCGGTTTTTCATTTGGTTCAAAACAAACAGGGCGCCAATAACCTCATTCCCGAGTTGAAGGAGCTAGACTACCTCCTGTTGATAAAAGGGGGATATTATCGCCCCAGAAAAATGAAATTGTAAAAAAATTCGACGAGATTGAACAAATTTTGGCTGTAGCCATTATTGATGTGACTACTTTAAAGTCGAAAAACAACCTCATCTTTGAGGATACATTCAAAAAAAAAAAAAGGAGAGGGACAATCCAAACAGGATATTCAAAAAAAATGAAACGAGGAGGAAACAAAACCAAAATTATTGCAACCTTAGGGCCAGCCAGCAATAATTTTGACATGATAGTAAGGCTGATAAACACGGGCGTTGATGTTTTCAGATTAAATTTTTCGCATGGCAGTCACGAAATTCATAAACATACTATTGAACTCATCAAAAGGGCGAATAAAGAGCTCAACACGCATGTGAGTATTTTGGCCGACTTACAAGGACCAAAAATTCGTTTGGGGGAGGTGTTGCCGCTAACTGTTTTAAAAGAAGGCGACACATTTGAATTTACTACTTCGCCAATGATAGGCAATAATAAAATTGCCTATATCACCTATCTAATTTTCCAAGCGATGTAGTCCGGGTGAGAACTATTTTGATTGATGATGGAAAAATTGAACTCAAGGTATTGGAAACAAATCAAAAGAACCACGTAATTACCAAAGTGGTTTTTGGTGGACCAATATCTTCAAAAAAAGAGGTAATTTACCGGATACCTCGGGTTTCTATTCCTTCGCTCACAGAAAGAGATCATGCCGATTTATTGTTTTGCATTAGAACATGGTGCCAATTGGATTGCACTTTCTTTTGTGCGCAGAAGCAGATGATATTATTCATTTAAAAAATATTATCCGCCACCACGGTAAGCACTCTAAAGTAATTGCCAAAATTGAAAAACCCGAAGCCTTAAAAAATATCGATGAAATAATTGATGCTACCGATGCCATTATGGTGGCCAGAGGTGATTTAGGTGTGGAGATGCCGGTTGAATTGGTACCTTTTACCCAAAAAGATTTGTGTCGCCGTTGCCTTGAAAAAACAACGCCGGTAATTATTGCTACTCAAATGATGGAAAGTATGATTGAAAATGCCCATCCAACCAGAGCAGAAGTTACCGATGTTGTCAACGCCGTTCTCGATGGTGCAGATGCAGTTATGTTAAGTGCTGAAACAGCTGCAGGAAAATATCCTGAAAAAGTAATTGAAACCATGGTGCGTATTATTGAGCAAGCTGAAAAAAACGAAATTGTATATAATCGCCGCCATCAGCCGGACAAACATTCTAAAACGTATTTGAGTGATGCCATTTGTTTTAATGCTTGCAATATAGCCGATGAAGTGCATGCTGCGGCAATTATGGGTATGACAAAAACAGGATACACTGCATTTATGGTATCAAGCTGCAGGCCGAAAGCGAAAATTTATGTATTCACCAATAATGAAGAAGTGGTAAATATTCTAAATTTATTATGGGGCGTTGAAGCATTTTATTACGACGGCATGCGTGGAACAAATAATACATTTAAAGAAGTACAACAACATCTTGCGCATATTGGATATTTGAAAAAAGATGATGTTATCAACTTGAACTATGCCTGTTAAAGAAATGGCAGAACAAATACTTTAAAG
>JADJJZ010000008.1 GCA_016706255.1 Bacteroidota bacterium
GGCTCATTACCACTGCAGGAATACATCAACAGAATTACCGATATCGGATTCGGCACTATTGAAGCGTGCGCGCCCCCCTTACCGAATTTTAGACCCGGTGAATCTGTGATAACCGACCATTATTTATAGCGAAAGCGCTGAAGTTTGCGCTATTAAAGACCCTATGCCTGCAGACGGTCCTTGTGTGTTTACAGGTAAAACCGCAATTTATTATGGTAATGAAGAGTTTTTCGACGACCATAAAGGCCATGTACTGATGCCGAATCAACCACTTGCCGTTTGTGATAAACCGTTGGCAATTTAGCCGATTTGGGCAGAAACGACATCTTTATTTCCGCTCAAGCTGGTTTTATGATGGCGGCGGATGCTGCTAATCAAATAAAATTTATAATCGCCTCTCAGCAATGAGGGCTTTTTTTCTATGCCAAAACCTGAAAAGCATCCTGTATATTTACGTTTGTATTTTTAAAATCACGAACACCAATATGACAAAAAACTGGTCTAATAATAGTATCATAAAATCTACCATACTCATTTTAATTACACTAGCTGTTGTATTTGGTGTGGTTTGGTTATTATTACAAATTACTACCATCCTGTTTTATTTCATCATTGCGGCAATAATTTCTATTGTTGGAAAACCAATTTGTGATTTTATTCAAAAATTAAAAATAGGAAAATTTAAAACACCCGATTCTCTTGCAGCACTCTTTACAATTATTATTCTTTTTGGTGCTCTTTTCGGCATTGTAAAAATATTTACACCACTTGTTGTTGAGCAAACAAATAACATATCGCATATCGACACCGAACGAGTAGCAGAAAGTTTACAAAACCAAATTGTTATGCTCGATTCCATGATTATTCAATTTCAGGACCCTGAAGCACCGGCACAATCTGTTGAACAGGTTATAAATGAAAATTTACGTAATTGGATAAATGTTACATCTATAACCCATATTTTTAATAACATTATGGGTGGCTTGGGAAATATTTTGGTTGCCCTGTTTTCTATTACATTATCACCCTCTTTTTTTCTTAGGGATGATAAATTATTTTACAATATCGTTATGACATTAACACCAACAAAATTTGAAGCTAATGGCGTATTTTACACTCGAGTAAAATATATCTGACGCGGTATTTTGTGGGATTAATTATTCAATCATTAGTGGTATTTATTCTGATTGCATCCGGTTTACTCATTTTAGGCTTTGGCGCCAATAGTTGGTTAATTGCCTTGTTTGCCGGAATTATTAATATCATTCCTTATATCGGTCCAATTATCGGAATGTTGTTTGGTATGCTGATTGGCATTACCACTAATTTAAGTGTAGATCCGGGTTTTGATATTACACCCATGTTAATTCAACTCTTTATTTTATTTCAGGGTGTGCAGCTCATCGATAATTTTGTTTCACAACCTATTATCTATTCCAACTCTATAAAAGCCCATCCTTTAGAAGTATTTTTTGTTGTATTGGTTTTTGGCAATCTGGCCGGTGTGCCGGGAATGATTGCTGCTATGCCGGTTTATGCCTTCTTCAGGATAATCGCCAAAGAGTTTTTCAGCGAGGCTAAAATTGTAAGAAAAAATGACACAGGGACTCGATTAGTGACCTGCAAAAACTGTTGTTTTATCTCACCCAAAAAACCAAACCCTTACCTGTTAAGGCTTTGGCAAATAAGCACTTATAATTTTGTGTATAGCACTTATCCGAAATATTTGTATAAACATAGATTTTTTTGCACTTTTATGCTTAAATCTCACCACAAGCATACACAACTTATTTAACCCTAAATAAATTGAATTATGAAAAAGTTTTACAAACAATTTTTATTTACTGGCTTGCTGATGATCACCCTAGGTGTTTTTGGTCAGATGCTGCATTAAAACCGGTAGCAAAAATGGTAGCAGAAACCAGAAATGCAGGTATATCATTTAAAAAAGCTGAACCGTTCACACCACAAATTAATTCACCTTACAAAATAAGCACTTCCACATTTGCAAAGGATATCACGTTTGCAAGTTTGAGCAGCGAATCTGTTAAAACACTTTTTACTAATAAAAGTGAAGCAATGGAATTATCTATTCCTTATAAAGAAAGTGCAATAACACTTGATTTAGTACAGGTAAATATTTTTGCAGATGGTTTCGAAATTACTTTCTAGTGCTGATGGTGGTAAAGTAGAAAATTTTAATCCCGGTGTTTATTATCAGGGAACAATTAAAGATGATCCTTCATCTATTGTTGCTATTAGTATTTTTGAAGATGAAATTATGGGTGTAATTTCTTCTTCCGATAAAGGCAATATTAATGTTGGCAGATATGGTAAAGGATTAAAATCAGATTATATGATTTATTCCGATTGGGATGTAATTGTAAATCCAGCAAGTTTAGGATGTGCAACTGCAGACAATCCTGATTACCTGGATGAATTTCATCAACTAATGGAAATTGAAGGCAGTTCACGTATTACCAATTGTCCGAAAATTTATTTCGAAGCAGATTATCAGTTATATCAAAATAAAGGAAGTGTAACTGCAACAGCAAATTATATTACCGGTATTTATAATAACTCAGCAGTAATTTATACCAATGAAAGTGTACCAACACAAATTTCAACCATTTTTGTTTGAGATTGCCGATGGTTATGCAAGTGGTTCATCGTATGATGCATTAAATTCATTTATGGCATTTCGCACATCATTTACCGGCGATATTGCACATTTAGTTGCATTGGATCCGGGCGGACTTGGTGGAGTTGCGGCTACAATAAATGGTTTGTGTAATTCATACAAATATTGTTACAGCGATATTGATGCAACATATAATGATTTTCCAACTTATAGCTGGACAGTTATGGTGGTAACACATGAAATGGGCCATTTATTCGGAAGTTATCATACACAAAATTGTGGCGCTTGGGTTGGTGGTGCTTTAGATAATTGTTATGCAACAGAAGGCGGTTGTCCTGCAGGTCCTGCACCGGTTGGCGGCGGAACAATTATGAGTTATTGCCATTTAACAGGATACGGAATTAATTTAGCAAACGGATTTGGTGTTCAACCGGGAAATGCAATTCGAAATACCATTTCTGCAGCAGGTTGTGTTACTTCTTGCGGTGGTGTTCCTGCATATTGTTTATCTAAAGGATTGCTGCCGATGAATGGTTTGCAAACTGTTACAGTGAACGGCACCACAAAAATTCGGTAATAATTCAGGTTATGCCGATTTTACTGCAACTACAATTAATTTAACGCCCGGTGTATCAGCAGGATTTACATTAACACCTGGTTATACCGGGACTGTATATCCTGAATATTTTTCTATTTGGATAGATTATAATAAAGATCTTGATTTTAATGATGCAGGTGAAAATGTATATAATTCAGGTGCAGCTACTGCGGCAGTTTCAGGAAGTTTTGTGGTAACTGCAGGCATGACAGGCACAACAAGAATGCGTGTATCAATGAAATATAATGCATTGGCTACATCATGCGAAACTTTTGATTACGGTGAAGTTGAAGATTATACTGTTTCATTTAATCCGGTAATTACTTATTGCAGCAGCGCAGGCATCATCAACTACACGTTATATCGATTATGTAAAATTAAATACCATTAACCGGACCTCCGGCAGCGATGGCGGATATTACAACGGCACAGGAACATCAACCAATATTGTAAAAGGAACTACCTATACGTTAACTTACAGTGCGGGATTTTCAGGCACCATTTATCAAATGTATTGGAGAGGATGGATTGATTATAATCGTGATGGTGATTTTAGCGATGCAGGCGAACAAGTTTTTCAGAAAAAACAAGCAACAGCAGCTTCTTTAACCAAAAATATTTTAGTGCCTACAACTGCAAATGCAGGAACTACTCGTTTACGCATTAGTGCTAAATACGGTGCATATCCTACAGCATGTGAAACATTTGCCAATGGCGAGGTTGAAGATTATACGGTTAATATTATGCGGCATTACCTTCAGGTGAAGTAATACCGTTTAGTCTGACTGTTTTCCTAATCCTGGATCAGGCGTATTTAATATTGAATTTTTAAATGCCATTTCAGGCGGTGTTCAATTAGATGTATTTGATATTACCGGAAAAATAATCAGTTCTGAAAATATTGAAAGTGAAAACGGTATGATTGTATTGGATATTACGAATGCAGCCCCTGGCTTATATTTCGTTAAAACGACTCAGGCCGATGGAACAACAGCGGTGAAACAGATTGTTAAACAATAAATAAAAAAGGCTGTCCATTATGTGAACAGCCTCTTTACTTATAATATAGTAAGGTAGAATTTTCCTTAAAACCTATTTGTAATCTATAGTTGGTTATTTCATCTTCACTACCAATTCCGATTCAATATATTCAGGTGTTTTTATTAATATCTGATAAACGCCTACCGGTAAATTGGAAATATCTATTGGTTCACCCGGTAAAGCATATTGGTGCGCAACCATTGCGCCCTGTGCGGATATAATTGTAACATCAAGTGTTGTATTTGATGTCTTGGCCGCATTTGTGGGTTCAATTATAAAATTTGTTGATGTGGGATTTGGAAATAAATTAAAACTGTTTGTTAAGTCACCTGTTTTTAAAATCGGATCGTATGTAAATACAAAATAGCCACATGAAAATGGCGGCACTGTAACACACATCGAACCAGGAGCTCCGGTTGGGCATTCACCATTATCTACATAAACCACACCTTCATTTCGTATTTCATATTCACCTTCCAAGCATGAACCATAATAATCATTAATATCATATAGGGTGTTTTCCCCTGAACCCGAATATAAATTGTTAGCTTCGATATAATGTAGTGTTGCATGTATGCCCGTTAATGGATTGGGCGACAAGGTACCGGGTTTAATGATATAAGTTTGGGGCTCCTTTTTAATATTTGAAAAATATGCATAAACATCACGTTCATGTAATGAAGCTCCGGAAGTAGCAATAAAAAAAGTAGGGGGTTGATTGATATTTGAAGTGTATAATGATTTTACTGTTTTTAAATAATCTAAATTTCGTAAATGTATTTGATTTGCTAACCGATATTGATAATATAGGGTTCGGGTTAAAAATGGCTTAAAACCTGATGAACATGTCGGTATAAGGCCCAATGCATGCAAATCAGCCTCATTTGAATTTCGAACTAAATCAGTTGAAGCACCACCTAAAAAATTATTGAAAGATGTAATCGTAATAAATTGTTCCTGGAAGCCTGACTGGTAGTTTAATTTAATATAATTTAAAAACTCTTCCTGGTTTAAATATGCGTGTACAAACGTATTATCATAAACACTTCTTCTTAAATATTTTGCATTTACTTGTGTTCCGGGAGACCCTTCAAGATAATTATTTTTGATATTTCGTTCTGTAATCCAACATACTTTCTGGTTTTCTGCAGAACCATCCAAGGCAAGATCTGTTGCCAAATGTTCCATTGCAGCTTTATGTTGCTGTTTAACAAATTTTAAAAAGCTGCCATCGTTTGATGGGTCTATTATACCTTCAAAAGCACAGCTCAGGCGTGGGTCAGCAGCAAAATTTAAATAAGGCGTAGTATTAAAATTATCATAGTCGGTTGTTCCCATATCATTATCCAAACAATTTGGTATTAAAACGCCACCGGCTGCAGTGTATCCACCAACAGGAATTTCACCCCAATTTATATTATCAGCACCTTCACCATTTTTACCGGATAAATACAAATGTGGAATTACAGCATCTATCACAAATCGACCACTTTCTTTTACCGCATATTTTGATACAACCGAAGCATTCCATTTTGTAGGACAACCTCCAGCAGGTTCCTCAACTAATTCATCATTTAAAATAGTATAGGCTCCATTAGCTGAAGCTGGTGTAACCGGAATACCTATTTTAATGTTATTGTAGGCGGGGTTAGTTCTTATATACTTCACATAATCATGATTATTAAACCCCGCACCACCATCATCATCACGCATATCAGCACTTAACACATCACTCAATTCAAAAGCATCTGCACCAAAAACATCATCATAGTCATTAGCTCCATTTATATAAGCCCAGTAATGGTCAAATGCACTGTTTGTCCGTCACATTTAAAACCCATTGACCTGCCATAAAATGAAAAATAACATTCATTACCCATTTCAATACCAATTAAATGCATAGCATATTTATGGTTAAGCGAGGCATTGCGCATATAGTCAATCATTTGTGTTACTTTGTAAGCAGGTTCACTTAAAATATTAATGGCACTTATAACATCCACCACATAGCCCTTCGTAGTTTCAATATAACTGATTAAGTCTATAAAATTATTAATGTATAACGGTTCATTCCAAATCTGTTCAACACCGGCAACTGTATAATCGGTTGCATTAAATGAAGGCTGGTCGACCCAGCGATTATAAAATGTTTCAAAGTCGGCTTTGTCTACATCTTCTAACCAATTACCATCAATGTGAGAATTATCCAGCATGTCATTGATTATAGCATTATATGAAGGAAGGTCAAACATATTATTATTTGTTTTATTATAATACCGAATTATCTCTTCCAAATCATAACCAAAACCACCATTACGCAAACCTGTTTTTGTGTGGGCTGGATCTGCTGCATTAAAAATTGAAATGAAACTCGCTGTATTACTTGAACCAAGTGGATGCTGAAATTTACTCGTTGCACCGCTCGGGAAGCGCAAAATTTTTGGCGCCATCGCAGCTAACATCGCATAAGGATTTAATACTTCATACCCGTTTACAGCATCCATTGCCGCATAATTTGCAATTTCGCTTGCAGTGTTTGTGTATTTACCAAAAAAACCTTCCAGGTTAACGCCAAAAACATCTTTATTTACAGGATACTCTGTATTGGTTAATGTAATAATAATATCACCAGTATTTATTGCTCTGGCCTCAATATCTGATGTATCTAAAGGGCCTTCCGATAATATATAAATCGTATCAGCCCCATCAATAATGGTTTGAACTGTGTCGCCAAATGCAGAAACAATTTCAGGAGAATCAATATCAACTGAATCCGGAAAATTATAATCTCTTTGAGATAAATCTGATGTATTGCTTGCATAAATAACAGAAGATAAAAATGTAATTCCAATTAAAATAAAAATACAAGTGATAAAAACAGATTTAACAGTTGGGATTAAAAATGGTGTTGTTTTTAACACGAATGATTTAGGTTTCATAGTTTAAGGATTTAGGGTGAAATAAGATAAATTTAATGATTTATTCTGAAATATAGGGTTTTGGGGAGTCAAAATTTGTAACTTATTGATTAACAATTGATTACAAATTTATTTTATAGCATTTATTCGCATTTTGTTTAAACCATCTAAAATTGTTACATTTACTTTGAAATGGAAAACAGAAGATTATACTTAATTAGATTATTTGTAATACTCTTCTTTGCACTTTTTATCTGTCAACAAGCCTTTAGCCAGCCCATTACAATTGATTGGGAGCATAATTATGGAGGAACAAATTATGATCAGGCTCACGATGCAGTAATGACAGTTGATTCGAGTTTTGTGAGTTTAAATGAAACTTACTCTGACGATTTTGAAGTGTCTGTTCATTACGGAGTATATTCTGGAGATTTCTGGTTAACTAAGATAAATAAGTTTGGCGAATTGGTTTGGGAAAAAAGTTACGGTGGTTCTAACAGCGATATTCCACAAGCAATAGCAGCAACTTCAGATGGTGGATTTATCATAGCGGGATACACTTATTCTTCTGACATTGATGTAACAGCCAACCATGGCGGATCAGATTTTTGGGTAGTAAAAATTGATATTTTAGGGAATTTAGAATGGGAACGTTCAATAGGTGGTAGCTCGGCAGAGTGGGCGTTTTCAATAATTCAAACAAAAGATTCAAATTTTGTATTTACAGGTTGGAGTTCTTCTTTGGATGGTGATATTCCGGAGCATTTAGGTTCAACGGATTACAATGATTTAATTGTTGGAAAATTAGATTCTTTAGGAAACCTTTTTATGGATAAAGGTCTACGGGTGGTTGGATGACGATGAAGGTGCAGATGTAACAGAAACAGCTACTGGCGATTTATTAATTTGTGGAACAACTGTTGTTGAAGGAGAAGATGGGAAGGACTATTATTTATTAAAACTGGATGCCAATGGTAATTTTTTATGGGCAAAAAATTATGGTGGAAGCGGATACGATTATGCAAAAGCATTAATTGAAACTCCTGAAAAAAATATTATCATAACCGGCGAATGCTGGTCGAAGGATGGTGATGTAGATGGTCACCACGGTTCTGATTATAGTGATATGTGGACTATAATGGTTGATAGTATTGGCAATATTGTTTGGCAAAATAGTTTAGGGGGTTCAGGTGCTGATATTGGAAATGACTTAATTTATTGCTCGGATGGCTCATCTGTAATTTCGGGAATAACCACCTCCCTTAATGATGGTGATGTTACAGGCCATATTGCTCCCCCATTATATTCCAATCAATGGTTAGTAAAACTTGATACGAAAGGTATTATTAAATGGACTAAATGTTTGGGGGAACCTCAGGTGAGTATGCTAATGCAATTTTAAGGCAATCAGATAGTATTTTTGTTGTATTTGGCGACTCCCGTTCCAATGATTACGATGTTAGCAATCACTATTTTAGCGACCCTGTAACACCTGATGTGTGGATAGTAAAAATCTACGAAAATGTACTCAGTTACAATATTATCGTGATGCAGATGCCGACAGTTATGGCAATGATTTAAATTATACCTATAGTTGTGAAGCTATTGAAGGATATGTGTTAACAACAGGCGATTGTAATGATTTAGATGATGCAATATATCCGGGTGCAACAGAAGTATTAAATGGTTTAGATGATGATTGTAATGGCGCAATTGATAATGGATTGCCAGTAATCGACAATCCTTTAACCGGATTTTCTATTTATCCAACACCGCCACATAATCAATTACAAATATCAAATGCACTTGGATATCCGGCATCTTTTGAAATTACCAACTTACAGGGTGTCATCATTAATCAAAAACAACTGTTTAATGCTAACTATTCTGTTGATGTAAGCACACTCGCTGCAGGAATTTATTTATTAAATATTTATACCGGGTAAGGGAATTGTTGTATTTAAGTTTGTGAAATGTTGAAATAAAAGTAATTGATACTTAGGCTTAATTATTTAATAGATAACCGAAAATTTTTTAATTAATTAGCATTTGTAAATACTAGTTACAATTCTCACTAATCTATAGTTAAAACATACCTTTGCTTTAACGTCACCCATTTTCCTTTATTCTACTTAAAATCGGCTGAACTATTTATAAAATTTCATCGTATATTTATCCATAACAAACATACTATGCGAAACCTGATACTTGTAAGTTTAATTGCACTTTGCACCTCGTGCACCCTGCCTTCGTGTCGAACTTTAGGTGGAATTCAAACCAATGCCAAACCGTTTACACATGAATTATGGACCGACTTACTGCAAAAAAATGTAAATTCCGACGGATGGGTAAATTATGAAGGATTTATTGCCGATAGTATTAAACTCAATAATTATCTGCAATTAATTGAAGCAAATTATCCTAATGAAAAAACCTGGAGTCGTGAAGAAATTCTTGCTTATTGGATAAATGCTTATAATGCGTACACCGTTCAGTTAATTATTCGCAACTATCCTGTTGTAAGTATTAAAGATATAAAACCCGGCGTTGCATTTGTAAATTCGGTTTGGGATATAAAATTTATTACCATTCAGGGTCAGGAGCTCGATTTAAATAATATCGAACATAATATTTTACGAAAAATGGATGAACCAAGAATTCACTTTGCCGTAAACTGCGCAAGTTATTCCTGTCCGAAATTATTAAACGAAGCCTACGAAGCAAAAAAAATTGATAAGCAACTGCAACAACAAGCCGAAGATTTTATTAATGACCCTACCCGTAATAAAATTACAACTGAAAAAGCAACAGTTAGCAGCATATTTAACTGGTTTACCGGCGATTTTACAAAAGATGGTTCTTTAAAAGATTTTTTGAACCAATACAGTAAAATTAAACTTACAGAATCAACCGAAGTGGAGTTTATGGATTACAACTGGAATTTGAACAAACAATAAACGATGCTGACAAAATATACCTTTAGTTCGTTTTTCAGTTAAAAGAACGGAACTATTCGTTTTTTGTTCTTAATTTCATACCGCAATCATTTTACCTTCGCCGCCACTCGCTTATGCATATTGTAATAATTGGAAATGGAATAACAGGTATCACAGCCGCAAGAACTATCCGCAAACATTCGGATCACCAAATAACTGTGATTTCAGGAGAAACAGATTATTTTTTCAGCAGAACTGCCCTCATGTATGTTTACATGGGCCACATGAAATTTAAAGATATCCAACCTTATGAAAATTGGTTCTGGGAAAAAAATAGAATCAATCTCAAAAAAGGTTGGGTGCAAACTATCGACATTCAAACAAAACAAGTTGTATTCGACAACGCTGAAAGGCTGTCTTACGATAAATTATTAATTGCATCAGGCGCTAAACCAAATAAATTCGGTTGGCCGGGGCAAGATTTAATTGGTGTTCAGGGATTATATTCCTCCCAGGACCTCGAATCGCTCGAAGCCAACACAGCCAATGGTATAAATCGCGCAGTTATTGTGGGGGAGGTTTAATCGGAATAGAAATGGCAGAAATGCTGCATTCAAGGCATTATCCGTAACCTTATTAGTGCGTGAAAGTAATTATTGGAATAATATTCTGCCCGAACAGGAATCGCAAATGATTACCCGCCATATTCGTGAACATGGTTTCGATTTGCGATTAAATGAAACATTAAAAGAAATAAAAGGTGATGCAAATGGCCGCGTTACCAGCATCATAACAGGTAACGACGAAGAAATTCCTTGTCAGATCGTTGGCCTTACAGCAGGTGTTTCTCCAAATATTCAATTTTTAAAAGACAGTGGTATCAAAACCGATCGCGGTGTGGTTATCAACCAACATATGCATACTAGTATAGATGATATTTTGCCGCCGCGACTGTGCACAGTTTCAACATGCATTGCCCGACAGACGTGTAATTGAACAGGTTTGGTATACCGGAAAATTGCAAGGTGAAACAGCAGCATTTAACATGATGGGGCATCCACGCGTTTATGAACCCGGCTATTGGTTCAACAGTGCTAAATTTTTAGATATCGAATATCAAACCTATGGAACCGTGCTCAATACCTTGCGCGAAGGCGAAGCAGAATTTTATTGGGAAAGTGCCGATCATCAAAAATGTGTGCACGTAGTTTATCGCGAAGCAGACCATTTATTTATCGGTATTAATGTATTCGGTATCAGAATGCGACACGAAATATTTAATCGCTGGTTACTGGAAAAACGAAATGTGGAACATATCATGGCACATTTAAGTGTGGCAAATTTCGACCCTGAGTTTTTCAAAACATTTGAAGCTGAAATTATCGAGGCATGGAATACACAACATCCGCAACTTCGCGTTCAATTAAAACCAAAATCAGCTTTCAAAAATTGATTTTGGCAATTAAATTTAAAAAATTAAATCACTGTTCGCTAAACATATATAAAATGGCACAGGCAAATTCAAGTTTATCGTTATCTAATCCGCATCCTGCAAATTTTAACAATACCCAAAAAGCAGGTTTGGCAATAACCGGCATTGGTTTATTGGCATTTTTTATGGCCTGGGCGGGTGCTGCCAACCATCAGCCACTCATATTTTTAATTATCACCCTGCTTTGTTTTTTCGCAGGCGGAATTATTTATACCATCGGCACTTATGGACATCTGCCCCCGGCATAAAAATAACCGCACCATGTTTACATCGATGTCGGCACGCGGTGCATTAGCCTGGATTAGCGGCATCACCATTACCGGTTTTTACATTTTACTCTACTGGCGCGATTACTGGAAAAATTTATTCGGTGCCGATTTATTTGTTGGGCTCGTAAATTTATTTAACCCGCTGAGTATGGCTTTGCGCAACACAAAAGCCGACCAATGGTTTGTTTACGGTTCATTATATACCATTGCTGTTTTGGTAATGGGATTCAAGTTCATTTATAAATACCGCCATAGTAGCTATCAGATTATCCGAACTTCATCTGTCATGTTTTTTCAGTTAGGTTTTGCCTGGCTATTACCGGGAATTATGAAGTCGCTTTATAATTATGAGCCTTATCTCACCTATTTCTGGCCCCTTGATTATGATGCCATTTTTCCAAACACCTTAAGTTATTTCCAAACACAGGGCGCTTTTGGTCAGTTTTTCATTTTTTGGGGTTTGGTGATGACATTTGTTGCAACACCGATACTTACCTATTTTTTTGGCAAACGCTTGTATTGCAGTTGGGTTTGCGGATGTGGTGGATTGGCAGAAACTGCAGGAGACCCTTTTCGTCACCTCAGCGATAAATCGTTAAAAGCCTGGAAAATTGAAAGATGGCTGATTCACAGCGTTTTGGCTGCCATTATTATAATAACCGTGTTATTATTGGTAGATAATAGTTTTAAAAATCAACTTTTAGGCGATTCTGCAAAACAATGGCTAAAGGATACAGTTTTGTGATTGGGATGGTATTCAGTGGTGTAATCGGCGTTGGTTTTTATCCTTTAATGGGCAGCAGAGTGTGGTGCCGTTTTGGTTGCCCAATGGCAGCGTATATGGGCTTGATTCAGCGATTTAAATCAAGGTTCAGAATCACTACAAACGGCTCGCAGTGTATATCTTGCGGCAATTGCTCCACCTATTGTGAAATGGGAATCGATGTGCGTTCTTACGCCCAAAAAGGCCAGAATATAGTGCGCGCAAGTTGCGTTGGCTGTGGAGTTTGTGCTGCCGTTTGTCCGCGTGGTGTTTTGAAGCTGGAAAACGGCTCCGACAATAAAAAACGCACCGAAATTTTGTTTACTTCCGAAGATTTGAAAATTCTATCTTAACAATATTTAAATATCATTTACAATTCACGTAATTTTGTGCACTTTTTCAGGGTTGCACCTCAAAGATGAACATGCAGAAAATCGTAGTAATAATTCCGGTTTTTAATGAAAGCGGATCGATTGGGCATGTTTTGAAGGACATACCCGCTGATTTGGTTACAGAAGTTATCGTAGTGAACAATGGTTCAACCGATAATACTGCTGAAATAGCCCGATCAATGGGAGCCACCGTGTTGCTGGAAGAAAGAAAGGGCTACGGGTCCGCTTGTTTGAAAGGTATAGCCTACTTAAAACAGCTTCCCGCAGAAAAGCAACCTGAAATAGTAGTGTTCATTGACGGTGATTATTCCGACTACCCCGAACAGATGCGGGAACTTGTGCAGCAAATAGTATCAGGTAATGCTGATATGGTTATTGGCAGCCGCGCAAAAGGTAAACGCATCAAAGGGTCTATGGCTCCACAACAAATTTTTGGCAACTGGCTCGCAACCACGCTGATCAAATTGCTGTTTGGCGCCCGTTTTAGCGACCTCGGTCCGTTCAGAGCCATAACCTGGACAGCCCTGCTAGCGCTTGAAATGAAAGATACCAATTACGGGTGGACGGTGGAAATGCAAATTAAAGCAGCCAAAAAGAAACTGAGATTTACCGAAATAGCCGTAGATTACAGACCAAGAATTGGCGTTTCCAAAATTACAGGCACCGTTAAAGGCACGATTATGGCCGGTTATAAAATTATAACCACCATTTTTAAATATTATTGAACCTAACCGATTGACATGTCAATCACTATAATAGTAATTTATACCATAGCCATTACCCTGCTGTTCTTTTACTGCATAATGCAGTTGAGTTTAGCCATTCATTACATCAAGTTCAAGCGGAACCTGAAGAAGGAAGAAACAATTTTACCATTCCTGAATCAGAATACCCGCATGTTACCGTGCAACTGCCGGTTTTCAACGAATTGTATGTTGTGGAACGTTTAATCGACGCTATCGCAGCATTCGACTATCCTGCCGATAAGTTAGAAATCCAGTTGCTCGACGACTCAACCGACGAAAGTTTTGAGATTGCGCGCAAAAAAGTGGACTTCTATCACCAAAAAGGTATCGATATCAAACAAATTCGCCGCCCTGAACGCAAAGGTTTCAAAGCCGGCGCCCTCGAATATGGTTTGAGAGAAGCAAAAGGCGAATACGTAGCCATTTTTGATGCCGATTTCGTTCCTTTTCCCGATTTTCTCAAAAAAACAATACCACATTTTTTATTGGATGATAAAATTGGCGTAGTTCAGGCCAAATGGGATCACCTCAATAAAGATTACAGCATACTCACCAAAATGCAGGCTTTTGCTTTAGATATGCATTTTACTATCGAGCAACAAGGCCGAAATGCTGCCGGTTATTTCATCAATTTTAACGGTACCGCCGGTGTTTGGCGTAAAGCAACTATTGAAGATGCAGGTGGATGGAAAGCCGATACCCTTACCGAAGACCTCGATTTAAGTTATCGTGCGCAATTACGCGGCTGGAAATTTAAATATGTAGAAAATGTTGTTGCTCCTGCAGAATTACCTACCGATATGAATGCGCTTAAATCGCAACAATTCCGTTGGAACAAAGGTGGCGCTGAAACAGCTAAAAAAATTGGTTTACGTGTTATTAATGCCGAATTACCACTGCGTATCAAATTACATGCAGTTGCGCATTTATTTAATACCACCAATTATATTTTTATTTTAATTACAGCCATATTAAGTGTTCCGCTGTTGTTTATTAAAAATCAGGTGATTGATTTTAACTATTTCAAATACGCCAGTATTTTCTTAATGGGTTCTATTGCTATTGCTTACGCATATTATATTTCCACTTTACAGCGCGAAAAAACAATGCGTAAAACACTGAGCGTGTATATTACACGTTTCCCTGTGTTCCTCGCTATTACAATGGGTATGAGCCTCCACAATGCCTGGGCTGTATTCAGAGGCTGGTTAGGTCAACAAACCGCATTTGTGCGCACTCCGAAATTTAATATCGTAAACGGAAAAGATATCTGGAAAAATAAAAATATACAGCATCTAAAATCAGCCCGATTACTTATTTGGAAGGCCTTTTAGTTTGTATTTTTGAGCGGTATCATCATGGGCTTTTATTATGAAGACTATGGTTTATTACCTTTTCCACATGCTCGCATTCTCGGTTTCGCAATTATTTTCTACTTTTCGCTTAAACATTCAAGGTTTAACTCTTAGAAAATGAACAAAACAACAATCACCGGACCATGGAGATTTGTTGTTTATGTGTTGTTTGCAGGTTTGTTTTTGCTGATTAATTACAGCACTCAACGTACCGACTTCATTCAACTCATCAGCCTGTATGCCTGTGCATTTTTGTTATACATTGTTATATGTAAAAACTGGATAACCCCTGCCCTTGCTGATGAAGGAAAATGGTTGGGTATACTTATCCGATTTAGCATTTTATTCAGCATGCCCAATTTAACTGACGATTTTTATCGTTTTATTTGGGATGGACATCTCACCATAAATCATATTAACCCTTATGCCTATACACCTGATATGGTGAAAGCACAACATTATTTGGGTGCAGATAATATGGTATTGAATGACAGTTTATACAACGCACTCAATTCAAAACCGTATTTTACAATTTACCCGCCCTTAAGTCAATTCCTGTTTTCTGTATCAGCACATCTTTCAGGTGGCAATTTATTGTGGAATCAGATTATTCTAAAAATCTTTATTTTTTTATTTGAAATAGGCAGCATTTTACTCATTCCTAAAATATTAAAACAGCTTAATCTCAATTCCAATTTACAATTATTATACACCTTAAATCCGCTTGTAATTTTAGAGCTGACCGGCAATTTACATTTTGAAGGTATTATGATATTCTTTTTATTGCTGGCTATTTATTTTCTCAATAAACAAAAACTAACCTTTTCTGCAATTGCATTCGGATTTGCCATTGGTGCAAAGTTGTGGCCCATTATGCTGATGCCTTTATTATTTAAACGATTGGGCTTTAAACAAACAATTATTTATTCAATTATTAGCGGTGTAGTGAGCATCATTATTTTATTCCTATGCTGCTGCAGTATGCTAATATTTTTCCAGTTTAAATTTATACTTCCAGCAATTTGAATTTAATGCTTCAGTATATTATTTATTACGTTGGATTATTAATAAAGATGAAAATTTTGAAACGTTTACCCTCATGCGGCAATTGCTGCCATTTGTAACTATAATTGCCATAAGTGTTTTAAGTTATTTCTACCAAAAAGATAAGTTCATTACTGCACTTCAATTAGCTTTTTCTATTTACTGTTTATTCGCCACAACCATGCATCCATGGTATATTACGCCACTAATTATGTTGAGTGTATTTTCCGGTTACCGATATGCAATTTTGTGGTCGCTGCTTATTTATTTCACTTACATTACCTATGTCGATATCACCTACCCGGAAAATTATTTTGTGGTGGTGATGGAGTATTTAGTTGTAATCGGTTTTTGTTTGTATGAAGTATTTAAATTACAAAAAAGGCCGGAAAAATATTGAATTAAAATTTTGGTATGTAGTTAGGACCGGATTTTAAATTCGCAGCGGCTTTTAAAAAAAATAGTATAGATTAATTTATATTTAATAAAAGCGCCCTATAAAAAACACTTAAGTCTTTTTCATTCGGATGCAAAAGCAATTTATTGCCAGAATTTTGAAAATCATCATATTTTAATCTGATTTTATTTGAATCAACTCCCTCACCTATCAAAAAGTTAGCAACATAATACATTCTAATAATTCCTAAATCACTGTTTTCTATATCATAGTCATAATTACCATCTATTTCAATAGTTAGATTTGGGTTATGGATCAATAAGTCAGCTGTTCTGTTCAAGAAATCTAAACTTACTGAATCCGGAATATTTGAATTAAAATCAAAAAATATTATTGGCAAAATCCATTCATCATAATTGCTTCCCAACATAGATTTGCAAGGATAACCACTTTCGCGAATTATTGAATCCATCATTTTATTTGATAGCGTGTCAATAGGTAGAACTCCATCATTATCGAAACAATCCAAAACCCCATCTCCATCACTATCAACAGCCACACCATTTGAATCAACGGTGCAAATGCGGTGTATTTAATTGTAAATCAAAAACATTAAATACACCATCTGCATCATCATCTTTAAAATATGTTTCCGGATCAAATTGAGTGATTTCGCAACTGCTGCAATAAGGTGTCCAGGTAGCTTCCTGTTTATGTTTTTTATGCTTAAAGAATGAGCGTTTTGTTTTAATGGTATCGTTAGGTACAGATTGAGCTAAAAGCAATGAAGCTGTAAGGAGTAAAAAACACAGCAGACTGAATTGTTTCATGCTTTACGAATATACTGCGAAATAAACATTTTGGGAAACTCAAGTATAAAAAAAGGGTGGATTGCTCCACCCCTTTGGCTGTCATGATTATATGTATATATCAGTTCTTAATTATATGGAATTCAACACGACGGTTCATTTGGTGTTCCGCTTCTGTGTTAGCGTCTTTAATCATTACATCAGATTCACCTTTGTAAACGATTTTCAAACGGCTTTCTGCAACACCTTTACCAGTTAAGTAAGTGATAGCAGCTCTTGCGCGATTTTCAGATAATTTTATGTTATAATCTTCAGATGCGCGAGTATCAGTGTGACCAACAACTTCAACGTTGATAGAAGTGTAACGTTTCATGATATCAGCAACCTGATTTAATTCAGGAACCGCATCAGGACGAATAGATGCACTGTTTAAGTCGAAGAAGATATAAGGAAGAATCCAGTCAGAAGCTGCACCGTTTCCACCTTTTTGATAATCTTTCAATCTTTGGTCAACATAGTTTTCAACCCAATCTTGAGTTAAGTGAACGTTCTGACAGTTTTCCATAGGTAATACTGGAGATGAGAATGGTTCTGGATCTTCAGAGTCAGGGCAACCATCTTTATCGCTGTCTAAGCTAACACCGTGAGTATCTACTGGAGTTCCTTGCTTGTATATTGGAATAAGTCATAGTGAGCGGTATAAGAACCGTCAAACTGCCAACGCTGACCGTCAGCTAAGTCATCAAAATAGTGAGTAGCTCTTTCTTCAAGGCCTATTTCTAATTTAGTACCAATTTTGTAAGAGATACCAAGACCACCTGATAATGAAGGGTTACGCACCAAGTTGCACGAACTTCACCGGCGTCACGAGCTGCAGGGTTGGCTACCTCAGCCTGAGTTTCATATTCACCGTCTAATATACCGTGAATAGCGTCGATACGTTCTTTTTCAGATGTGTTCTGAGAACCAAAACCGCTAAGGATAGTTTGGAAATCGTAAGGATTACCTGCAGCATCCAAAGCATCGTAAGATGTATTAAACATTAAACCACCAACACCTACGAAAGCATACACTAAAAATTTAGGATCAGCTTTGTGGAAGTTGATGTTGTTAAGATTAACTAACAGGTCTAATGAACCGTGAGCAATCTGAGTTTTGTAGTTAGGAACCCAAACGTTACCTGTATAGTCAGCACCTTCCGAGTAATTCGTTGTAGGGCTGTTTGAAAAGGCACCATTTAAAGTTTTGTTGTAAGCATATGAACTTTCAATGAAATCTTGTCCATAAGCATTTGCATACATACCGTGTAAACGGAGTGATGTAACATATCCAAGACCTTTACGGATATTTAAACCAACACCAAATGCAGGTGAGTGGCTACCGCCGAATGGTTCTGACTTAATATCACCCTGGATTGCAGGAAGACCTAAGTTTAATCCAATTTGCCATTTGTTGGCTGGTTTTGGAGGAAATGAGCTCGATTGAGCGTTGGTGAAGGTAGCAATGCTTAAAAGCATCAATACCGCTAACGTGAGTTTTCTACTAATCATGACGTATTAATTAATGTTTACAATATAATCGGTTATTAAAATATAATTTTTCAAATATGTTTATGCCGCAAAGCTATAACCCTTAGTCCGCTTATGCAAGTGTTTTTACCGCAATTTGTGGAATTTTTCCTCAAATTCACGGAAAACAGTCAAGCCTGACGGAATATAACACAACCTTACATACGTGGAAATGTGTGTTATAGATCTTATGGCACTAGCATTGCGTGCTAGATTGAAACAAAGCTATGGTAAAATGTAAAACCAAAAAAAATGATTTTTTAGAAATGATGCAACCAAACTTAAAATTTCAACATTGAAAGCCCTTTTTCAGGCCTTATAGCCTACCGGAGTAAGGTTATGGTACCGGTTTTTTTAAGCGGCGTGTTCAGCGTTGTTACCGATTCTATATAATATATATAGGTGCCAATTTCCTGTGGTTTGTCATTTACATTGCCGTCCCAACCCTTGCCGATATCATCAGAAGTAAATACTAATTCGCCCCAGCGGTTATATATTGTAATATGGTAAGAAATCAGTAAATCGGTTTGAATATTAAACATATCGTTTAAACCATCACCGTTTGGGGTAAAAGCGTTGGGCACATTAAAATCAATATTTACCCAAACATACATGGAATCTACTGCTTCACAACCATTTTCGTCGGTAATGGTAATATAATAAACGGTATTAAAGTAGGCTGTGCCGTGGGTTGCATACAATCGGTGCACGACAATCCTTCAGCGGGTTCCCATACAATACTTATAATCGGGTTAATGGCAGTAGCTGCCTGAATAATAACAGAACTGCCGTATTCAATAGTAAAATTCGGTCCGTCATCTACAACCGTTGGTTCAGGTTGAGATACAATAATGTTGTCAAATGTTTGTGTACAACCATTAGCATCCTTTACGGTAAATGTATATAAACCGGCTTCCATCGCAAGAAAATTGCTGTCTGTTTGCCAGTTAGTACCATCATACGTAAATATATATGGTGTAACACCGCCGCCGCCGTTGAGCTGTACCTGACCATCACTACCCCCAAAACAAGTAACATCAACTGTTGCAACCGTGTCAAGCGTTAATAATGGTGGTTCCGTCAGGGTAATTTCCTGCACATAAGCACATCCGTCTACTTCCTGAATGGTAATTGTGTAAACTCCCGGACCTAAGTTATAAATACTGTCTTCAACCGATCCTGTTGACCAAATGTAACTTACCGGATTAGTATTTCCGGTTACATCAACATCTATCCAGGCATTATTATCTCCGTTACAAACTATATTCTGAATATCCACGCCAACATCATAAGGGGTGGAAATGGTTACAATAACTTCATCGCTGTATGTAGTGCCATCGCATAAGGTAACCTCTGCTGTATAACTAGTTGTGGACGCTGGATTCACTTCAATACTGTCGCCCGTTCCGATTACAGTGCCGGTTGCAGTTTCATACCAGGTAATTGCACTTGGCAACCATACCCAACTTTCATCATCTGCCGACCAGTCGGTTGCATTTCTGCCCACAACAGCATACCCTGAGTACCATCTTCATTTAAAATGCCCTGGGTGGCGATACCTAAATCCCATCCCGGACAAACATCAACATGTGTCAGGTGATTTTCTATTTTATTGGAAGTTTCGTAAAGCACAATCTGGAATGAACCAAGAAAACCGGTGCATGAAAACAGCGGCACATCATCATAACTCACAATCAATTTACGATTTGGCGCCACACCAACTACTTCGTGGTAAATACAATTTGTACATAAACCCGAATGCCAGTCGGTCCAGGGCGCGAAAATTGCAGCTTTTGGCACATCAGCGGCCGCATCCGGAATAGGCCCGTCGGGTGTCCAGTTTACATCCATTCCGCCGGAGGGCGCTAAAAACTAATCCATCCATTAGAAGCAATATAAAATTTATCATAAATCTGACCGAAATAACAAAAATCGAAGCCGATGGAAAACGGGCCAACGTGGGTATCATCTACCATATTATGCACAGTGCCACCAACGGGTTCGGGGGCGTATGGGATAGATTGATATTCGTAGGTTGCTGTTCCGAAACTACCATCCACATCGGCATGCAGCCAAACCGGCTGGGCACTGCAAATGGTGGTATCGGGATAAGCTACGATGCCCTGAGCGTTTAACACATGATTAAACAAAAAAATAACCGGGATGAGGAGGAGTTTTCGCATCGCCTATATAATTATTGGAAGTTGGCAACTCAAATTTACTTATTCTAAAGCATTATTTATAAATTTTACCAATGGAAATGCGGTTTTAAATGTAGTAACTACAGTTTTTATGAAAGCAGGGTCGGTAACCTCGGCATCAGTAAAGGTGTGTGATACTACAAAACTTTTATGTTTCAGATATTCCAAAGCCGCATTATCAGCACTGTAGCCCTTTGGCACCGTTTTTAATTTTTCAATTTCATCTAAAGTTTCAAACTGTTTTTTGAATGCAGCGGATTCCACTATTTTTTTGAAATCTTTAAAATTATAATCGATTTCCTGTCTGATTTTTGCGAGATTTTCAGGAATCGGCATGTAGGAACCGGCGGCGGCAAAACTTTTATTACCGGGCTGAATCTGGAAATAATATCCTGCCGTTTGCATGTTTTTTCCACCCATACTTAGTGTAGCCCCGAAATTGTTTTTGTAAGGACTTTTATCCTTCGAAAATCGCACGTCACGGTTGATTCGAAATATTGTTTTTTAGCTTCCAATCCGCAACACCTGAATCGATAGCGCCCATTTTGGTAATTAATTCGCCAATAAATTCAATAAAATTGGCTTTTGCTGCTTCATAATCAGGTCGGTTGGCATCAAACCAGGCTTTATTGTTATTTGCTGCAAGCTGTTTTAAAAATTTTAGCGAATTTTTTTGGATTTGTGACATGAAATATTCAATTTTATAGTTGTGAATCAACAATACTTGCTCCTCTTCGTATTGTAAAACCAAAATTAGATATATGAAACAACATCTCACAATTATGTTGTTTTCATTTGTCGGAATTTGCAGCGGCCAGGAAGTTTCATATAGCCGCATACCGGAAGGATTTGTTTTAGCAGATGAAAACAATAGAGCAGGCAGTTGCGCCTCACCAAACGGGCCCATTGTATGTACCGAATTACCCGATTATCCAACCTATACTGAGGTATTCGATGCCGGGTGTTGCTATACGATTAATCCGGCAGTTAAAAATGCCACTTACTGCTATACGTTTACCAGTCCGGGCACAACTGCAACGCTCGATGCCGCTTTCACCTTTACTTATGGCGGAGGATTTTCGTTGTGGTTTTCAGACTTCGAGTTATTTACTTGTGCACCGGGTTGTGTGTTGTTTGGGACAGGACTGGTGTTTACCGGATTAACTCCGGGCCAGTGTTATACCTGGTGTTTCGACACCCATTTTACAGGGGGTGGCGGCGGGGCTGGATTTACTTCAATGTGTCCGTATTTTATTTATACTGCGCCGCTTCCAATAGAACTGACGGATTTTACGGCTGGGTTTGTAAACAATGCTGTAATGCTGAACTGGACTACAGCAACCGAATCTAATTCAAGTCATTTTGAAGTTTACAGATCTGCAAACGGACAAGATTTTGAAAAAATTGGACAGGTAGTAGCAGGCGGAAATAGTTTAACAACCAGGAACTATGAATTTTACGATACCGGTTTCCATCAGGGAACTAATTATTACAAGCTAAAACAAGTGAATTTTGATCAAACTTATTCGGAATCAAATGTCATTTTTGTGACATCAATCAGGACGTCACAAATAGGAAATATTTTAACATGTCGGGACAACTGATTGATTTCGAGGTGGTTGAGCAAGGCATTTATCTTTGTGAGATGGCGCACGAAGGGGGATTCAGCTATGAATTAGTCGTTAAAAAATAGCTGCAACCGCAAAATTATCTTATTGATTTTTGGATGCCTGCGTTTGGCGGGGTAAGAAATTTTTTGCTCAAAACTTATGATACTTGTTTGTTTTTATGGAAAGAAGTATTTTTAATGTCTGAATTTATTTCAGGCTATAACCTTTTCACACACAATTAATAAGTTTTTTGCCATGAACCGGCTGTCGAATTTTATTTTTTTTCTGCTATTTTCTTTTGCATTCTCTGCATGGGGGCAAAATGAATTTGCTGTACCGGCACTTAAGCAATTGAATTACACTTCATTTACTGAAGATAAAGTTATTCTCAGTGAGGATTTAAATAATCTTTCTTCAGAAAAGAGTAAAACGCATCCTGAATATGGTAAATTACCATTTAATGCACCCTGCACCGATTGTTTTGAATTAATTGAAAAACGCACAGCGAATACACGATATTTTGTAAAAGAAAATAGTAATAAAGGAACATTTTATTCTAATTCATCATGGTCCGATTTGCATTATAAAAACATTAACAGCGAATGGATTACTATTGATTACAGATTAAAGCCAACTAATG